>NZ_JBHXBG010000015.1:0-51684 GCF_042726755.1 Promicromonospora sp. NPDC060271
GGTAGAGCCTGAGCCGAAGGTGCAGCGCAGGGTGCGGGCCGAGGAACGAGGCACGCGCCCGGAGCGGAACCGCAGGCTCAGTCGACACCGACATCGACTGACGGACCTCAGCCCTCGCCCGGCCGCGCTCGCGGCTTGAGGCGCAGGTCCGGCAGGGCCGGGGCGCGCAGCGGCCCTGCCGGGTAGCCGTGCACCTGGCCGAAGCGACGACCGGCGGCGCCTTCGGCGTACCCGGTCGCCCCGGCGCCCCCTGAGGCGCCCGAGGGGTCCAGCTCCGCGACCAGCGCCATCCAGTCGTCGCGGGCCCGCGCGATGTCCTCGTGCGTGCGGCCCATGAAGTTCCACCACATGATGACGTCCTCGGCGAAGGGCAGACCGCCGATCAGCACCGCTCGCGCCGGCGCACCCGCGGCCGCGCGCACCACGAGGGTGGACCGCCCAGGCACCGCGTAGCCGAGGCCTGCCGGTGGCACCGCGCAGCCCTCGAAGGTCACGTCGCCGCCGTCCACCAGCAGGGCGTGCTCGTGGTCCGCGTCGACGTCGAGCCGCACCTCCGCGCCCGGCTCCAGGTCGATCTGCGCTCCCACGAGCGGCGTGTACGTCGTCGCGGGTGAGGCGAGCTGCTCGCCGGCCACCGCCAGCCTCCCCATGAACACCTGCACGACGGCGCCGTCGTGCCGCACGACCGGAAGGTCACCGTGGTGCTCGAAGTGCGGGTCGATGCCGAGGGCCGACCCGGGCAGCGCCGTCCACAGCTGCACACCGTGCAGGACGGGCGGGCGCCCGGCGGGCGACTCCTCCGAGTGCGAGATGCCCACCCCCGCCGTCATGAGGTTGAGCTCGCCCGGCCGGACCGTCTGCAGCGAGCCGACGGAGTCGCGGTGCAGGATCTCGCCCTCGAAGAGCCAGCTCACCGTCTGGAGCCCGGTGTGCGGGTGCGGCGGGACCTGCATGCCCTCGCCGACCGAGACGTCGTCGGGGCCGTAGTGGTCGCTGAAGCACCACGCCCCCACGAGGGACCGGGCGCGCTGCGGGATGGTGCGCCGCACTCTCATCGCCCGCGGGCCGCCGAGCGGGACGTCGCGTGGGCTGAGGAGCTCGATGCCGTCACCCTGCTCGCCTGCCGCGCAGACCTGTTCGGCCGGCCGGGTCTCGAGGTTGCTCATGCGCCGAGCCTAGATCCAGGTGCGAGCCTCCAGTGCCTCGTCCGGCGTCTCCGGACCGGGACACGGCCAGGGCCCCCGGGGCAGGCCGGGGGCCCTGGCGCAACCGCGCACCCGTGGTCCACCCTCAGCGAGGACCAGAGCGCCGTGTCGACGTCACGGCCCCGAAGCATCCGTCAGGCCTGGAGCACCAGGCCTGTTCTCCACGGACGTCCGGACGCGGGCGGTCTTCCGGCCCCGTTCAGGACCTGTGGCGTCATCCACAGCCCGCGCCGCGGCACGGGACGTCCTGTCGTTCTCCGGTCAACCATGTGTCCGATGCCCGGGCCGGTCGGTACTGCTGCAGCGCACCGCATCTGCACCCGAATCGTCGAACCATTGCCACGTTTCTATCCGCGTGTCGCACGAGCGGCAACCGCTCCAGCGTTGTAATTTTCACCCCACTTTTGCCCACAGTTCTGTCCACAGGAACAGGCGCGGATTTCCCGTACCACCCACAGGGCTGTGGACAAGATCTGTGGATAACTAATGCGGCGATCAAACCCAGGCGCGGGACCCAGGGGCGCCGCCCGCCGTCGGGTCGCTCCGTGCCTCCAGATCCTCCGACGCGGTGATGAAGCCGCCGTCGTCCACGAGGATCCCCCCGATCCGGCTCTGGAGCGCCACCGCGAGGCGGGCGAGGGAGGCACGCATGCGGGCCCGGGCGATGACGTGCAGCCCGGACGCCTGCTCGAGCTCCAGCTCGTAGGGATCGGCAGGGACCCAGCTCAGCCGATAGGCGAACGGCCCGTAGCTGCGCCAGTCCAGCGCACCGAGGGCGCGCGGCACCCGGTCGACGCGCTCCACGTCCACGACGAGCGCGCCGTCGTACGCGGTGCTGCCGGCGAGCGTGTAGCGCGGGGACCCGTCCGGCGTGACCTGCTCGGCGGAGACGTCCGCGGTGGCGATGAGCGAGCGCAGCATCGGCAGCACGTCGCCCGGCAGGAGGACATGGGCCGCGTAGAGAGCCAGGTTGACCGACGCCGCCGGGTCCGGGACCAGCGGCTGCCTGCCGTCCGCGAGCACTCCGCCACCGGACTTGCGGGCCGCGGCGACCATCCACTGCACGATGCGCAGCTCCTCGCCCTGCGGCAGGGCGTGCGGGAAGGTGCGGGCGATGCCGTCCCGGTCGCCGTACGACGTCGGAGCCGCGCCGCGGACGTCCCGCAGGCCGTCCGCTCGGGCCACCGAGTACGCCTCGGCCTTCGTGGCGGAGATGCCGAGCTCGGCGAGGTGCGCCTCGCCGACCTCGAACGGGCCGGTCGCCACATGCCCTTCGCCCAGCCGCATGACACCAGGCACCAGCGCGTCAGGCTGCGCCATGCCTCGGAACCTGGCACCGGCCATCCGCCGAGAGCCCGCGGTTCGGGTCGGTTCTCGGAGCCACTCGATGTCGGAGAACCACGCGGCAGCGAGCTCGCTGACGGTGACAGGGCCGTTCGTACTGGGCAGGATCAGAATGTGACCCGAGGCGTGTTCCGCTGGAATCACACCCGCCAGAAATGTCATGCGCGCACTTTACTGCGGGTCACTTTCCGCGATGATGCAGGCATGTTACAAAGAGGAAACACGCTCGTGACAGCAGGCGCGGTTTATTGGGGCAGCGTCCGAAATGCATGTCTTCGGATATTCATTGGCGACTGAGTCTCAGCACAAGAAGATGGAAGTTTCTCCATCGGCCTCCGCAAGGACGGCATACGGGTGCTTAGTGCCGCCGTCTCCACGCAGATCCGCTCTGCGGCCGGTCCCAGCAGGCCCGCACGGCGATCCTGCGTTCCAGTTACCTGACGAAGCGTGCATATGATGTCAGCATGCCCAAGATCATCGGGAAGAGCCTGCACGAGCACCGGCAGATGACCAGGCACAAGCTCTTCACCGCTCTGTCCACCCTCATGGCGGAGCGCGGGTTCGACACCATCACCCTGGCCGACATCGCCGCGGCGGCGCACGTCGGCCGGACCGCTGTCTACAACCACTTCCACGACAAGGAAGCGCTGCTCCTCGGGTTCATCACGCACGAGACCGAGCAGTACGCCCACACGCTGGAGCGTGCGCTCGACGGCGTGGACGACCCCGTGGAGCAGCTGCGCACCTACATCCGCCAGCAGGCCCAGCTCACCCGGGTCTTCCACCTCGCCCCCGGTCCCGACCTGCGGACGGTCCTGTCCCGCGCCACGCAGCAGCGCCTGCGCGAGCACGCCGACATCGTCGAGGCGATCCTCCGCCGGATCCTCACGGCCGGGATCGACGCCGGCACGTTCCCGCCCCAGGACATCGAGCCGACGGTGCATCTCGTCAACGCCTGCCTGTCCGGCCGCCTCATCCCCGACGAGCCCCTCGCCCGCGAACGCACCATCCGCGCGGCGGAGTCGTTCGTGCTGCGTGCGGTCGGGGCCCGTGTCCCCCAGCCTGTCCCGGCCTGAGGTCCCCCAGCCTGTCCCGGCCTGAGCCGGAGCGGAACCGCAGGCTCACGCCGAACGCCTAGATCCAGCGCTTCCAGCGGAAGACGCCGAACAGCCCGACGCTCACGGCCAGCATCGCCACGAGAGCGATCGGGTAGCCGTACGCCCAGTCGAGCTCCGGCATGACCTCGAAGTTCATGCCGTAGACCGTGCCGACGAGCGTCGGGGCGAACAGGATGGCCGCCCAGCCCGAGATCTTCTTGACCTCCTCGCCCTGCCGGATGCTGACCTCGGAGAGGTGCTTCATCTCCTCGTTCTGCCGCTGCGCGACCAGCGTGGCGGCGACCGTCAGGATGTCGCGCAGCGCGGCCCGGAAGACCTCGATGCGGTCGGCGGCCTCGGTGAGGTGGTCCGCGACGTCACGCAGGTAGGCCTGCAGCTCCGGGTCCACGCCGTACTTCTCGGCACCCTTGGCGAGCGAGGCGCACAGCGCCTGCTCCGGCCGTACCGCCCGCTGGAAGTCGATGACCTCGCGCGACAGCTCGTAGATGCGCCGCGACACGTCCGGGGCGCCGCCCCAGACGTCGGACTCGATCTCGTCGATGTCGTGGTCCAGCCCGGCGACGACGGGCGCGTACCCGTCCACGACGCTGTCGAGGATCGCGTACAGGACGGCCTCGGGCCCCCGCGCGAGCATCTCGCGGTCGGACTCCAGGCGGCTCCGCACGGCCGCAAGGTCCGGCGAGGCGCCGTGGCGCACGGTCACGACGAAGTCGGGGCCGACGAAGACGTGCAGCTCGCCGAACTCGACCTCCTCCGCGGCGTCCAGGTAGCGGGCGGCGCGCAGCACCACGAACAGGGTGTCGCCGTAACGCTCGATCTTGGGGCGCTGGTGCGCCTGGATCGCGTCCTCGATGGCGAGGGGGTGCAGGTCGAACTCGCGCGCGAGCGACGTCAGCTCGGCCTCGTCCGGCCGCTCCAGCCCGATCCAGGCCATGCCGCCCGGGCGTGAGCGCAGCGCGCTGAACGTCTCGGCGAGGTTGTCGTAGCGGGCGGTGCGGACGCCGTCGTCGTAGATCGCGGCGGCGACCACCGACGAGCGGGGGGCCGGCGCGACGGGACGCGGGGCGACGTCGGGCACCACGTCGACGGTGCGGCGCGGGCGCCGGACGCCGAGCAGCGGACGAGAAGGGCGGGAGGGCAGGAACGTAGCCATGGGGAACTCCTGGGGGTCGAGCGCAGGAAAAGGACTGCGAACGGACACCGCAGCGGAGACGGCCGAACAACCGGTGGACCTCACGCCCGAGAAGGGCGGAGCGCACCGGCGCGCGAAAACCCGCAGCAAGGCGGGAGGGGAACCGTCAGCTCAGCTGCGGTTCGGACTACTCGGAGGCTCGCTGCGTGTCATGCGCGCCACCTCCTTGGTCCCAGCGGCGGATCGCCGCGCCGTACGTTCTCGACGGGGGCCAGTCTAGCCACGTCGAGGCGCAGAATCGAACCCTTTCGAGAGCAGGATCACAGAAATCGTCACCAGGCGTCGTGCGGACGGTGGTGCACGCCGGGCGGAGTCTGGAACTCGTGCGGCGTCGGGGACAGGTAGGCGCGCGCGAACTTCAGCGACGCGGCCAGGTCGTCGTGCCGTTCGGCAGCCGTGCGCGCCGCGCGCGTGGAGATCTCCACGCAGACGTCGCCGCTCCAGCGCCGCGCGACCAGCTCCTGGAGCACCTTCTCGGCCTGCATGCTGCCGCGGCCGGGCACCAGGTGCTCGTCCCGGGCACCGAAGTTGCCGTCCGCCAGGTGCACGTGCCGCAGACGGTCGCCGAACGTGTGGAGCAGCGTCAGCGCATCCTGCTGCGCCACGCTCGCGTGCGACAGGTCGAGGGTCACGGCGTCGTAGTCGTGCTCGGCGGGGTCCCAGCCGGGCAGGTACGCCTGGAACTCGCGCTTACCGCCGCGCCACGGGTACATGTTCTCGACGGCGATGGTGACCCCCGACGTCTCGCTCAGCGTGCGCACCTGCTCCTGGAACTGCCGGGCGTACTTGTACTGCCAGCGGAACGGCGGGTGCACCACGACGGTCCCCGCGCCGAGCTCGAGAGCCATCTCCGCGGTCCGTTCGAGCTTCGCCACCGGGGAACGGCCCCAGACCCGCTGGCTCACCAGCAGCGTCGGCGCGTGCACCGAGCGCACGGGCATGCCCGTGTCTGCGGCCAGCTTCGCGAGGGTCCGGGGGTTCTGGGTCACCTCCTCGGACCAGACCATGACCTCGACTCCGTCATAGCCGAGCTCGGCCGCCGACTCGAAGGCCAGCGGCACACGGCGAGGGAAGACCGAGGCCGTCGAGAGTGTGACCTGCACGTCAGGTGCAGCGGGCTCGTGCGGTTCGGTCCGAATCGGTTCGGGCATGCGGGCCACCTTAAAGCGCCTACGTGACTGTGATGTGACTGGTGGGTGAGATGGGGTTCGAGCAAGGGTTCAAGTGAGCAGACGTTCCTGCACGACGTCGCGTGCCGCCTGCGCCGTCGAGCACTCGAGCACCGTCCGTGCCAGCTCGACGCACTCGTCCCGGGACACGCCTGCCAGGGTGCCTGCGACGTCGGCCAGCGCGCGGGGGGTCATGGACAGTGACGTTACGCCCAACCCCACCAGGACAGGAGCGAGCAGCGGATCTGCCGCCGCCTCGCCGCACACGCCCACGGGAGCACCATGCATCGCGCCGCCCTCACACGCCACTCGGACGAGCTGCAGGACGGCGGGCTGCCAGGGCGTGGACAGCGCGGCGACGCCGGCCAGGTCGCGGTCCGCCGCCATCGTGTACTGCGTGAGGTCGTTGGTGCCGAGGCTCGCGAACGACACCTCGGCCAGGACGTGGCGCGCCTGGAGCGCAGCGGCCGGCGTCTCGATCATCACGCCCGACTGCTCCAGCCCGTGTGCCGCGCAGGCGGCCGCGAAGTCGCGCGCCTCGTCGACCGTCGCGACCATCGGCGCCATGACCCAGACCTCTGCGGTCTCGGCGGCAGCCGCCTGCGCGATCGCGTCCAGCTGACGGTCCAGCACGTCCGGGTGCGCGACGGCGGTGCGCAGCCCGCGGACACCGAGCGCCGGGTTGTCCTCGTGGTCCGGCGTGAGGAACCGGAGCGGCTTGTCGGCACCCGCGTCGAGCGTACGGACGACGACGCGGCGGCCCGGGAAGTGGGACAGGACCGCCCGGTAGGCGGTCACCTGCTCCTCGACGCTGGGCTCCTCGCCCCGCCCGAGGAAGCAGAACTCGGTGCGGAACAGGCCGACGCCGCGCGCACCGGCGGCAGCGGCCGCCTGGGCTGCCGCGGGGTCCGCGACGTTCGCGACGAGCTCCACCTCTGACCCGTCACGTGTGACGCCCCTGCCGTCGAAGGTGGCCGCGGTGATGCGGCGTCGGGCACCTTCCACCTCGTCGGGCGACGGGGCACGCAGGACGACGCCGACCGTGCCGTCGACGACTATCTCCTCGCCGTCGGTCAGGTCGCCCGCCCCGGGCAGCGCCACGACCGCAGGGATGCCGAGGGCACGGGCCAGGATCGCCATGTGCGAGGTGGGGCCACCGCGCGCCGTGACGACCGCCGTGACCACTGCCGGATCCAGCATCGCGGTGTCCGCCGGGGCGAGGTCGCTCGCGACCAGCACGAACGGATGCCCCGGGTCAGGCACGCCGGGCGGGGCCGCTCCCGTGAGCGCTGCGACGATGCGGTCCCGGACGTCCCGCACGTCGCGGGCGCGCTCCGACATCGGCGGGCCGAGGGCCTCGAGCTGGTTGGCCACCGAACCGGCGGCGTCCCACACCGCGCGCTCCGGGGTGAGCCGGTCCTCCCGGACCCGCCGGGCGGCGCCCGCCGCGAGGGTCGGGTCGGCGGCCATGGCGGCGGTCACGGCGAGCACATCGGCGGCGGTGCCCGACGCGCGGCTCGCCCGCTCCGCGAGGTCGGCCTCCACCCGGGCGGCGGCCTCTTCGACGGCACGAACGGCTTCGTCGGCGGAACCCGACAGGCGGGTCGTTCTCGGCTCGGGTACGCGGGCCGGCATCCGGACCACCGGACCTGTTGCGCGCCCCGGGCTCGCCGGGACCCCCGTGAGCCTCTCGCTCGTCATCCGTACGCTCCCCAAAGGCTCGTCGTCGCGTGCGCTCGGAACGTTACACGCGAGGGCCCCGCCGGGCGAGACTCGGTTTTGCCGGACGGGAACGCGACCGGCGAGGCTGGGGACGGACGCGTCGGGCGGACGTACCGGGCCCGGACGGCGGGAGCCGGGCCAGGCAAAGGGCTGCTCTCATGGAGGTCCGCGGTCTGGCAAGATGAAACCATGGCCGAGGCCCTGATCGTCGGATCCCCTGTCGCCGGACGGGTGGTCGCGATGCGCGACGTGCCCGATCCCGTCTTCGCGGAGAGCATCGTCGGCCCAGGGCTCGCCATCGATCCGGACCCCGAGCTCGGGGGCCGTGTGGTCGCTCCGTGCGCCGGGGTGGTGGTCAAGCTGCACCCGCACGCGTTCGTGCTGCTCGTGCCGCCTGCTGGGTCATCGGAGCAGGCCGAGCCCGCAGGGCCTGCCGGTGGCCGGGGTGTGCTGGTACACCTCGGCATAGACACGATCCAGCTGGGGGGTGCGGGCTTCGACCTGCTCGTCGCGGAGGGTGACACGGTCGCGGCAGGGCAGCAGCTCATCGCCTGGTCCCCCCGCGAGGTGTCCGACGGCGGCCGCTCGCCCCTTGTGCCGGTCGTCGCCCTGGACCTCGGGCCGAAGGACCTGGAGGAGCTGGTCCGGCCGGGCGCCCGGGTGCAGGCCGGTGACCCCCTGTTCCGCCTCCCGTGACAGTCCCCACCGGAGGTGTCAGACGCTCAGGTCACCTGAGTGACCTGTGGGTCTGAAAGGTTCGTGAGGTTCTGACAGGTCAGGCAGTTCGCGTGGCCAGCAGCCCGGGCAGCTCGGTCAGCGAGTCGATGACCGTCGCGCGCCCCGCCTCCGGCCGGAGCGCGTGGAGGTAGCCCCACGGGCCGCGGCGCAGCAGGATCGGCCGCATCCCGGCGTCGGCGGCGGGCAGGACGTCGTTGTCGAGCCGGTCACCGACATAGGCGATCTCCTCGGGCGCGACCCCTGACAGCTCCGCGACCCGGGCGAAGAACCCGGGCTCCGGCTTCTGGACACCCCATTCGTCGGAGGTCCGGATCGCGCTCGCCGGCAGGTCCATCGCCTCCAGCGCGGCGCGTGCCTCGGGCGGCTGGTTCCCCGCGATGACGACGTCGAAGCCCGCCTCACGCAGTGCGCGCAGGGCCGGCCGGACGTCGGGGTAGAGGTCGTCGGCGTCGAACCCGTTGCGCAGGCCGTCCGGGTCCTCCCGGGCCCAGCGGGCGATCTCGGTCTCCAGGTCAAGACCCGGCCGCAGCATCTCGAACGCTTCTCCGTGCGGCAGGTCGAGCGCGGCACAGCCGCCGAGCACGCCGAGGAACGTGAGCGGCGGTACCCCGAGCCGCGCGGCCCAGCCGAGCCAGATCCGGGACTCGTCGATCAGCGTCTCTCCGACGTCGAACACCACGGTGCGCACCATGGGCCCGACCCTAGGACGTGTCGGACCCTCGGGTCACTCGGGTGACGTTCGGGTCTGACCCGTGACGGGTCAGCCGCGGAGCGGGAGCGTGAGGCCGGCGTCGCCGTCCGGCACCACACGGACCGGGACGCCCCAGTCCTGCTGCACCAGGTGGCAGGCAGGGAACACGTCCGGGTCGGGCTCGCCGTTCGGCAGGAGGGGCACCTCGTCGCACGACGCCGCCTTGGCCGTCACGTGCAGCACGCCCTCGGCCACCTCTGGGTTGATCACCAGGTCGCGGAACAGGTCGGTGCCGTTGCCGGCGCCGGACAGCAGCAGCTCGGGCGGGGTGGCGCTGACCTGGAGCGACGTCGACGGGCCCCACCGGTCGTCGAGCTTCTGTCCCGGCGCGGGTGCGAAGGGCACGTCGAGCCGGAGCGGTCCGGCACCGACGTCGGTCGCGGGCCGGGCCATCCGGTGCGCACCGCCGTCCAGCACCTCGCCCGCCAGACCCGCCGGGAGCGCGATCCGCGTGAGCCGGTGGGCCGCCGACTCGACGACGACCAGGTGCACCGCGCCGTCCACCACCTCCACGAGCACGTCCGACGGTTCCGCCAGGTCCTTGGCCAGGGTGGTCACCTCGGCGGTGGCGGGGTCGTAGCGGCGCAGCGCGCCGTTGTACGTGTCGGCGACGACGATGGAGCCGTCGGGCAGCGTGGCCACGCCGAGCGGGTGCTGCAGCAGCGCCTGGTCGGCGGCGCCGTCGCGGTGCCCGAAGTCGAAGAGGCCCTGACCGACGGCGGTGCGGATCTCCGCGCCACCGTCGTCCGCCGGGAGGATCCGGCGCAGCGCCGACGTCTCCGAGTCCGCGAGCCAGACGGACCCGTCAGCGGCCCGCGCCAGGCCGGACGGCTGCGCGAACCAGGCGCCGGCACCCGGCCCGTCCTCGAGCCCCTCGTTCATGGTCCCGGCGAGCAGGCGCACGCTCCCGTGCCCCTCGCGCGCGACGGGGTCGAACGCCCAGAGCGTGTGGTTGCCGGCCATGGCCACGACAAAGGCCCCGAGCTCGGCCGACCACTCGACGTCCCATGGCGACGAGAGGTTCACGGTGCGCGCGGGGTGGTCCTCCCCGGCGTGGAACGGCATGGCCGCACCGTCCAGGTCCGGGACGAGCCGGGTCCCTGGCACTGCCGGGTTCTCGTCGATCCGGCCGGAACGCAGCACGTTCTCCTGGCCGCCCACCATGAACTGCCGGCCCGTGCCCGCGACGGTGAAGACGGCGCCGTCCGCGAGGCGCACGCCGCGCAGCGTGTGGTTGACGGTGTCGGCGACCACGACGTCGTAGCCGAGGCTCGCCGTGAGGTCGTCCGGCACCAGGCACAGGCCGTTCGGCTCCGAGAACCGCGCCTCGTCCGGTCCGCCGTCCACCAGACCGCGCTCGCCGGAGCCGATGCGCCGCAGAAGCGTCTCGGCGTCCGGCGCGAGCTCGGCCAGCGAGTGGTGCCCGGCGTCCGCGACCAGGAGATTGCCGTTCGGCAGGGCGAGAGCCTTCGCGGGGAACCGCAGCGTGCCCGACGCCGGAGCGGGCGGCACGTAGGGCCCCGCCCCACGGCGCAGCGTGCCCTTGGCGGAGTGCTCGGCGATCAGCTCGGCCACCAGGGCGGCTATCGCTGAGCCGTGCCCCTCGCCCGCCATCTGCGCGACGATGTAGCCCTCAGGGTCGATGACCACGAGCGTCGGCCAGGCCCGCGCGGTGTACGCGCCCCAGGTGACCAGCTCCGGGTCGTCCAGGACCGGGTGTCGCACCTCGTACCGCTCGACGGCGGCCGCGAGCGCCTCGGGGTCCGCCTCGTGCTCGAACTTGGGCGAGTGCACGCCCACGATGACGAGCTCGTCGCGGTGCTGCTCCTCGACCTCACGCAGCTCGTCGAGGACGTGCAGGCAGTTGATGCAGCAGAAGGTCCAGAAGTCCAGGATCAGGACACGGCCTCGAAAGTCGGCCAACGACAGCTCTTTGCCGCCGGTGTTCAGCCAGCCGCGCCCGACGAGCTCGGACGCGCGGACCCGGGGAAGGTTCTGGGCTCCTGTACGCACGGGCCCATTGTCACTCCCGGGGCGCGCTGTCCTGTCCGGTGTCCGGCCTGCGGGCGCGCCACTGCTCGACGAGGGCCTTGTCGGCGCGCCGGCGGGTGAGATCGCTCTTGCTGGAGTGCACTGCGGCCCGGTGCTCGAGCAGGGCTGCGCGGTCCCGCTCGAGGGCCCACATGAGGGCCTGGCGCACGTCGGCGCGGGTTACCCGCGCGCTCCGCGTCTCGTCCATCGTCCCGATCATTTCTCGCCGTTCCGTGTTCACCGGCGTCCAGTGCGGGCACCGCCAACGATTCAGGAGGTTTTCCGAGGATGTTTTGTGACATCCCAAGTCTTCCTGGCTTTCACCCGGCCATGGTTGGGTGGTAGCAGAGGAACGTACCGCGCAAACCTGGCGGGGCGATATCCGCCTATCGGATGACTTTCTGGGGCAGACCGGCGTGTCGCCCCCGTCGGAACCGTGTGTGTTGGTGGGTGAGGAGAGGATCAGGGCATGGACCGCGACCAGGCCAGGAAGATGAAGGAGCAGCTCGCAGCCTTCGCCCGAGAGCTCGCCGAGAAGCACGGAGTTGTGGCGACACCGCGGTCCCTGGGCGCGCAGTCGGAGTCGGAGGCTGCCGACGTCGTACGCGCTCCCACGCTCGCGCTGGGACTCGTGCCCCAGGCGGGTGGCGGTTTCGGCATCGCCGTCCGCTACCGCCTGGGGATTCCCCGGGCCCGCTCGATAGTGCGCAAGGTCTCGGCGGAGATCGGCCCCGAGGCCGACGTCCGGCGGACCGGGCGCATCCGGCCGGTGAGCGAGCTGGGCCCGCGCCCGCCCGCGCCGACGTCGCAGGCCGACGGTGACACGGACCGGCGCCGTCCGCTGCGGCCAGGCATCTCCATCGGCCACGTGGGGGTGACGGCGGGAACGCTCGGCGCGTTCGTGACGCGCGCGGCCCCCGGCGGCGGCGACCGTGCAGGGGACGGTCAGCTGTACGCGCTGTCGAACTACCACGTGCTGGCCGGATCCCCCGAGGCCAGGCCCGGCGACGTCGTCCTGCAGCCCGGGCCGGCGGACGGCGGCCTGGCGCCGGGCGACCGGATCGGCGAGCTGACCCAGGTGGTGGACCTGGATGCGCTGGAGCCCGCCTACACGGACGCCGCCATCGCGCGCCTGGACCGCGTCCCGGTCGACTTCGACTACCCGGTCGGACGCGTGGTCAAGACCGCGCGTGCCCTCGGCGGCGAGATCGTCGGCAAGGTGGGCCGCACGACGTCGGTCACCCGCGGGCGGGTCACCGCCATCGAGCTGGACGACGTCATAGTGGGCTACGAGGATCTCGGCGCGCTCAGCTTCGACGACCAGATCGAGATCGAGAGCCTCGACGACCAGCCGTTCTCGCGTGGCGGCGACTCGGGTGCTCTCGTGTACCGCGAGGACGGCGTGGCGCTCGGTCTCCTGTTCGCCGGGTCGGAGTCCGGCGGGCCCAGCGGCAAGGGACTCACCTATGCCAACCCGATCGACCAGGTGCTCGAGATCCTGGGGGTCGAGCTGGCCGGGGAGCTGTCTGGTCCGTTCGCCTGAGGCCCCGTTCGAGGGCGTTCGGTATGCGCACCAGCGTTTCCCGTGCCGGGCGTGTCGGCCCCTGCGGTCGGGAGCCCTGGCGTGTCCGCGCGGCGCGTCGAGCAACGCAAACCCGCTGACCTGCGAAGGCGCTGCGGACCTCCTGGAGGGCGGCTCGACCGGCGGGGAACGGCGAGCGAGGGGGTAGACACGGGGGACACAATGGATGACCAGGAGGTGATCGGGATGGCAACACTCGACGAGGCTCGGTCCGCAAAAGCCGCATTACGGCAAAAAGTGACCGGGCTCGACGGTGTGATCGGAGTTGGCGTCGCCCCTGAGTTCACGACGTCTCTCGGGCAGCCCCCGCGCGAGTACCCAGCACAGAAGCACGCGAAGTCCGGCACGTCCGGTAGATCATCGGTCGAGGTCCTGGCCGAGGAGGTCTCGGTGGAGCAGGTGACCGGCTCCGGCGGAAGCTGGGTCCTTCAGATCAACGTGACGGACCCCCGCCTCGTGGACAAGGTCCCGGAGGAGATCAACGACGTCGCCGTGCGCGTGCGCGTCGTCGGCGCGGTCCGAGCAGGCTGAACCACAGGCATGCCTAAGTAGAGCGCCTGTCCGGACGCATCCTCGGGTTGCCGAAGTAGAGCGCCTGTCCGGACAGACGCTCTACTTCGGCATACCTGTGGTTGGGTCAGCCGAGGGTCGTCGGGAGCTCCGGCGTCTCGCCCAGCACCTGCTCCGCCAGGAACGCCGAGACCACCTGGTACCAGACCTTCGCGTTCTGCGGCGTGAGCACCCAGTGGTTCTCGTCCGGGAAGTACAGGAAGCGGTGCTCGGTCTCGCCGTCGTCGGAGGCGGGCAGACCCGACTTCGTCAGCAGCTCGAACCACAGGCGCAGGCCCTCGCCGACCGGGACGCGGTAGTCCTTGTCGCCGTGGATGACCAGCATCGGGGTGCGGATCTCCCCCACCGCGAGGTGCGGGCTGTTCTCCAGCGCCATCTCCGGCGTCATCTCGCGCGCCCAGTAGTAGCCGGCGTCGGTGGTGGGGCCGAACTGGTCCAGCGCCCACAGGCTCGCGTGCGTCACGACCGCCTTGAATCGGTCGGTGTGCCCGGCCACCCAGTTCGCCATGTAGCCGCCGAACGAGCCGCCCATGGCCGCCGTACGCGTCTCGTCGATCTCCGGCAGAGCCTCGGCGGCGTCGGTGATGGCCATGAGGTCCGTGAAGGGCGCCTGGCCCCAGGCACCCCACCCGCGCTGGATGAACTCCTGGCCGTAGCCGGTGGACAGCGCAGGGTCGGGCAGCAGCACCGCGTACCCCTTGGCGACCATCAGCCACGGGTTCCAGCGCCAGCTCCAGGCGTTCCAGGAGCTCAGCGGGCCGCCGTGGATCCAGAGCAGGAGCGGGGCCTTGGCCTCGGGGCCGGCGTCGGCGGGCAGCGCCAGCCAGGCGCGCACCCGGGAACCGTCCTCCGCGCTGGTCTCGATCTCGGTGAGGCGGCCCGGCAGCGCGGGAACCGCCACCGGCGAGCGCAGCGGCGTGGCGGCGACCGGCGTCCGCTCCCCCGGTGCGCCCGAGGCGAGGAAGCCCCCCAGGTCGATCCGCACGGGCTCGGCCGGCGCCGCGTAGGAGGCGCGCAGTCCGAACAGCGTGGTGCCGTCGGACGTGACGGAGAGGTCGGAGAAGACCGCGTCGTCGGCGGTCAGCTTCTCGACGGTGACGTCGCTGCCCGGCAGAGCCCCCGAGAACGTGAGGACGAAGACCGGCCCGCGACCGTCGTCGTCGGCCTGGACCAGGAGGCCGCTGCCGTCCGGGAGCCAGGTGGGCCGGCCGGGCCAGCGGTCCCAGTCGTCGGCGAGCACGACCGGCTCGGCGGAGCCGTCGGTGGGCACGAGGGCCAGCCGGATCACGGGAGCCTCGGTCGGGGACGAGATCGACTCGGTCACGTAGGCGACCCAGGCGCCGTCGGGCGAGATGCGCGGGTCCCCGGCGTCGGCGTCCGGGTCGTCGACGAGCACCCGGCGGTCGCCGGTCACCGTGTCGACGACGACGAGCGTGCTGCGGGTCGCCGCACCGGCGTCGGGCACGCTCCAGGTGGTGACCAGCGTGGTGCCGTCGGCCGACAGGTCCGCGGAGTGCTCCTCGAGGTGGCGGCCCGGGCCCGTGAGATCACGCAGGTCGAGGTGCTTGCCCGAGGGGTTCTCCTCCTCGGCGGTCTCGTCCTTGGCGTCCGTGGTCCCGGGGGCGTCGGGCAGCGGAGACGCCGGCTCGTCGGTGAGCGTCGTGAGGTCGCCGGCGAAGCGCCGCACCTGGTCGGGTCCGAGGTCGTGGTCCCAGAACCGCACGGGGTAGCCCGTGTGCAGGATCGCGGAGACCTTTTGGTCCTTGCGGGCCTTGCGGAGCTCGGCGTCCTGGGTCAGGCCCTTCGCGGAGGGCAGGAGGCTCGTCGCGATGCTCACCGTGTCGGCGCCGCGGGCGGCGAGCGCCCCCGACACGCCGCCGACCGGGGCCGCGATGACACGGGCCTCGCCGCCGTGGGCGGGCAGGAGCCAGAGGGCCGACGTCGGCTCGGTGGCCGAGCCGGCCGGGCCGCCGTCCGGGTCGGGCCTGGCCGAGGTGAAGAGCAGGTCGCCCGAACGGGTGAAGACGGCGGACGACTCGCCCTTCGTGGAACGGGTGAGCCGCCGGGCCGGCGCCTCACCCGCCGGATCGAGCTCCCAGAGGGTCGTGCGGTAGCCGGTGCGCTCGGCGTCGAGCGTCTGGACCGTTGCGACGACACGGGTGCCGTCCGGGCTGGCCGTGAGGCCGGCGAGGCGTGGGATCGCCACGTAGTGGTCGAGGTCGTGGAACGGGGTCTGCGGAGATTCGCTCACTGAACACGTCTACCACGCGCGCACCTGGTTGTGGGCGCGATTTTTGCGCCTGTGCGCCCGTTCCAGGCGCAGCGGTCCCGCCCACGACCAGGGCTTCAGGAGTCCGCCCGTCTGGCCTTCTCGGCCAGCATCTTGTTGTACGCCTCCAGCTCGGCGTCGCCGTCCCGTTCCGCCTTGCGGTCGTTCCGTTTGGCCTCGCGCGCGTCGGACCGGGTCCAGGAGATCGCGACGCCCACCGCGAGCAGCAGGGTCGGCAGCTCGCCGATACCCCAGGCGACGGCGCCGCCCTTCTGCTGGTCCTCGATCGCGCTGGGCCCCCAGGGGCGGCCCATGAGCCCGAACCAGTCGGGCACGAGCAGGGCGGTGCCCGAGGTGAGCGTGACGCCGAAGAAGGCGTGGAACGCCATGGTGGCGAACAGGAGCACGAGCCGCAGGGGGTACCCGGGGCGCGACGGCCCCGGGTCGACGCCGACCAGCGCGTTGGCGAAGAGGTATCCGACGAGCGTGAAGTGGACGATCATCCACAGGTGGCCCGCGTAGGTCGTGAGCGCGAGCTCGAACAGGGGCGTGAAGTAGAAGACGATCATGCCGCCCGCGAACAGGACGGCGGCCACGACCGGGTTTGCCATGAACCGGCCGAACGCGGAGTGCACGAGCACGAGCACCCATTCGCGCGGGCCCCGCGAGTCGTCCATGCGCGCCGGGACGGCCCGCAGCAGCAGGGTGACGGGCGCGGCCAGCACGAGGAACAGCGGCACCACCATCGCGAGAACCATGTGCTGCACCATGTGCGCGCTGAACAGGACGTGCCCGTAGGCGGCAGCGCCGCCGTTGGTGGCCCAGAACAGGACCAGGATGCCGAGGCACCAGGAGATGGTGCGGCCGACCGGCCAGGCATCCCCACGGCGCCGTAGCCGCAGCGTCCAGCGCACGTACACGAGAACGGCGGCCGCACACGCGAACGCGACGATGACGTCCCACTGGAACTCGGTGAACCAGCGCAGCACGGTTGGCTCGGGTGGCAGCGGGTGGCCGGTGACGAGCTCGGCGGGGGTCGGGTCGGCGATCGCCTCGTCGGGCACGGGCGGTGCCGTGGAGCCGAGGGCGACCGCCACACCGGACACGGCGCCCATCACACCGACCTCCACGGCGGCGAGTCGCCAGAACAGGCCGATCGCCGCGTTCCTGGTGGTGGTAGCGGCGGAGAGCCGGGAGACCACGGTGCTGCGGTGCAGATAGCCGAGGCCGCCGAGGACGAGCAGCAGTGCGGCCTTGACCACGAGCAGGACCCCGTAGTCGGTGCTCAGCCCGTCGAGCGAACCGATCCGGACCCAGGCGCTGACGACGCCCGAGACCGCGACGGCGGCGAAGCACCAGAACGCGATCTCCGAGTAGCGCCGGATCACGTCGGCCGTCGCGGCATATCGGAGGCCGACGAAGGCGATGGCGGCGAGCCCGCCGATCCAGAGGGCAGCACCCCCGAGGTGCAGGAACAGGGCCGAGATGGCGACGTCGTGGCTGGCGGCGCCGGCGGCGTGGCCCGTCGAGGACTGCATGCCGAGAGCGAGCAGCGGCAGCGCGATGGTGCCCAGCGCGCCCGCCGGGCCGCGGACCAGCAGTGCGACGGCCGCCGTCAGCGCGGCGACGATGACTATCCCCAGGTACGTACGACCCACGGGGATGGTCGTCACGTACTCGATCAGCGCGGGGCCGAACCCCTCCGCGTCCAGCGGCAGGTACCAGGACCACGAGAACCGCAGCACCAGCTGCACCAGCGCCGCGAGCGTCCAGACCCCGGCGGCGACGCCTGCGACGCCGAGGGCCCGGTCGGCCAGCGGTCCGCGCGGCAGCACGAAGGCCGCCAGCGCGAGGGCCCCGACGGTCAGCGCGACGGCCAGCTCGGTGACCACCGTCGCGACGGGGGCGCCCCAGCGCACGAGGACGCCCGGGTCGGTGAAGTTCGCGAACGCGGTGAAGGCGCCGGAGAACGTACCCGCGGCGAAGAGCGCCGCGAGCGCCACGAGGCCGGCGGCGGGCAGGGCGGTGACGAGCCACGAGGGGCTCGTCGGGCCGCTGGCTGTGCTCGTCCGAGCAGGTCTGCTGGTCCTGTTCCGGGCGTCGGTCGGCGTCACGCAGACCAGCCTAGGCGCGCTCCGGGGCCGTTCCGACCGTCTTCCGGTGTCCGGTTGACCACGCCATGACCCCGAAAACCGGGCATTTCGACGGAGTTCCGACGCAGTGGAAGAAGAATTTGGCGGATTTGTGCACCAAACCCAACCCTTTAGCCCTCCTCTGCGTTGTGACCAGTGTGGACCTCGCGAACATCATCACCGAGACCGACGCCTCCGTCCCGTGCTCGGAACAGCCCGAGCTCTGGTTCGCGGAACATCCCGCGGACCTGGAAGAGGCGAAGCGCGCGTGCGCTGTCTGCCCGCTGAAGGCGCAGTGCCTCGCGGGCGCGCTCGCGCGCCGCGAGCCGTGGGGTGTCTGGGGCGGCGAGATCGTCGTCGACGGCACCGTGCGCAGCCGCAAGCGTCGTCGGGGCCGGCCGCGGTCGATCGGAGGGATGCGCGTGGCGTGACCGCCACGTGACCAGAGACTTTCCATGAGGCACGGCGATCGAGCTCATTCGCCGTGAGATACCGGAGCAGTGCGCTCTCCGCACCGAGGATCTCCCAGACGGATCCGGACGAGCGCACTGCCCCGGTCGTACTACGAGTCAGACCCCCAGGTCACCCGACCTGGGGGTCTGACTCGTTCTCGGCTCGGCTCAGCCCGGTTCAGCTCGGTTCAGCCCCAGACGAGGCCGTGGGCCGGCTCCTCGAGCACCCGTGCGACGTCCTTGATGAACCGCGCACCCAGCTCGCCGTCGGCCAGCCGGTGGTCGAAGCTGAAGCTGAGCTGCGTGACCCAGCGCGGCTTCACCTTGCCCTTGTGCACCCAGGGCTGCTTGCGGATCGCGCCGAAGGCGAGGATCCCCGCCTCCCCCGGGTTGAGGATGGGCGTGCCCGTGTCGATGCCGAAGACACCCAGGTTCGTGATCGTGATGGTGCCGTCGGACATGTCCGTGACGGAGGTACGGCCGGCCCGTGCGGTCGCCGTCAGCCCGGCGAGCGCCTTCGCGATGCCGAGCAGGTCGAGCGTGTGCGCGTCCTTGATGTTCGGCACCACGAGCCCGCGAGGCGTCGCCGCGGCGATGCCGAGGTTCACGTAGTGCTTGTAGACGATCTCCTGCGCCGCGTCGTCCCAGGAGGCGTTGATCTGCGGGTGCCGCTTCACGGCGAGCAGCACCGCCTTTGCCGCAACCAGCAGCGGCGTGACCTTGACGTCCGCGAAGTCGCGGTCCTCCCTGAGGTTCGCCACGAGCTTCATGGTCTTCGTGACGTCGATGGTGTGCAGCACCGTCACGTGCGGTGCCGTGAAGGCGCTGGCGACCATCGCCTCGGCGGTGCGCTTGCGCACCGACCGCACCGGGACGCGCGTCTGCCGCCCGTCCGGCGAGACCACGCCGGAGGCGAGCCACGGCTCGTCGTCCGGGTAGTGGGTGAGGGTCGCCGCCGTCGAGCGCTCGGCGTGGGCGACCACGTCCTCGCGCGTCACGATGCCGCCCGGACCCGACGCGTGCACGCCCGCCAGGTCCACCCCCAGGTCCTTGGCTAGCTTGCGGACCGGCGGCTTCGCCAGCACCCGCGCCCTCGCGGCCGTGGTGGTCCCGGTGTCCGACGCCGGTGCCGCCACCCGCACCGGAGCGGCCGCCACGGGGGCTGCCACCGGCGCGGGTGCGCGGGTCTCGGCCACCGCTACGGGTGCCGGGGCGACCGGCGCAGGGGCGGGCGCGCCCACCTGGTGCCGACGCCGGCGGCCGCTGGCCTTCGCCTCGACGGTGCCGTAGCCGACGAGCACCGATCCGGAGCTCTCGTCCTGGGCGGCCGCGGGTGCGCCGCCGGCGGCCGAGGCGGCGCCGTTCGGGGTCGACCCGGCGGGGCCGTCGGCGTCGTCGGACACCGTGATCTCGATGATCGGGGTGCCGACGTCCACGGTGGTGCCCGCCTCGACGAGCAGGGCGGACACCGTTCCCGTCCACGGCGACGGCAGGTCGACGAGCGACTTCGCCGTCTCGATCTCCACGATCGTCTGGTTGACCTCGACGGTGTCGCCGACTGCGACCTGCCACTCGACGATCTCGGCCTCGGTAAGGCCCTCACCGACGTCGGGGAGCGGGAACCTCTGGGTCTTCGAACTCACTCTGGGCTCACTCTCCGCTCACTCGGCTCATCCAAACAGCAAATCCGTGGCTGGTTCATCTGTCGCTCACAGGTCAGTGCGCGAAGGCGCGGTCGACGGCGTCGAGCACACGGTCCACGCTCGGCAGGTACTCGTGCTCGTGCTTGGCCACCGGGTACGGGGTGTGGAAGCCGCCCACGCGGAGCACGGGCGCCTCGAGAGCGTAGAAGCACTCCTCGGTGACCCGGGCCGCGATCTCGGCGCCCGCCCCGAAGAACACGGGTGCCTCGTGGATCACCACGCAGCGTCCGGTCTTGCGCACGCTCGCGACGATCGCCGCCGTGTCGAGCGGCGAGATGGCACGCAGGTCGAGCACCTCGGCGGAGCGGCCCTCCTCGGCGAGCGCGTCGGCGGCCTTGAGCGCCGTCGCGACGGACGGGCCGTAGGCGACGAACGTGACGTCGGTGCCCTGGCGGACGACGTGTGCCGAGTTCAGCGTCTCCGTGCCGATGGGAGCGCCCAGGTCGACCGCGCCCTTGCCCCAGTAACGGCTCTTGGGCTCGAAGTACAGCACCGGGTCCGGGGAGGCGATGGCCTCCTGGATCATCGTGAACGCGTCCTGCGGGGTGCTCGGGGAGACCACGCGCAGACCCGCGGTGTGCGCGAACAGCGACTCCGGGCTCTCGCCGTGGTGCTCGACGCCGCCGATGCCGCCGCCGTACGGGATGCGGATGACGACAGGCATCTGCACCGCACCGCGCGAGCGGTTGTGGATCTTGGCGAGCTGCGTGGTGATCTGGTTGAACGCCGGGAAGACGAACCCGTCGAACTGGATCTCGCAGACCGGCCGGTAGCCGCGCATGGCCAGGCCGATGGCGGTGCCGACGATGCCGGACTCGGCCAGCGGCGTGTCCACGACGCGCTGCTCGCCGAACTCCGCCTGCAGACCGTCAGTCACGCGGAAGACGCCGCCCAGCGGGCCGATGTCCTCACCCATGAGCATGACCTTGTCGTCGCGCCGCATCGCGGCACGCAGGCCCTCGTTGATCGCCTTGCTGAACGAGAGCGTCTGGATGCCCGACGCCGGTTCCGGGGCGCCGGACGTGGTGTGCGTGCGTTCCGCCATGGTTGTCATCGTGCGCCTCCCTGCGCTGAGTCCGCTGTCGCGTACTGCGGGGCCGGCGGGTCGCCGGCGTCGTAGGCCTCGTACCAGGCACGTTCGGCGGCGACGGTGCCGTGGGGTGTCGCGTACACGTCGTCGAACATGCTCGAGACGGCCGGGCCGCCGTCGAGGGCGCGGACGCCGGTGCGCAGCTTCGCGCCCAGCTCGTCGCCCAGCGCCTTGATCTCGGCCTCGAAGTCGTCGTCGAGCGCGCCCTCGGCACGCAGCAGCGCGCCCAGCCGGTCGATCGGGTCGCGGCCCCGCCACAGCTCCTCCTGCTCGGAGGTGCGGTAGCGGGTGGGGTCGTCCGACGTCGTGTGGGCACCCATGCGGTACGTGAAGGCCTCGATGAAGCTGGGGCCCTGGCCGAGCCGGGCCCGCTCGAGGGCTTCCTGGGTGGCGGCGTACACGGCGAGCACGTCGTTGCCGTCGACCCGCAGGCTGGGCAGGCCGAACGCCTCGCCCCGCCTGTACAGCGGGGTCTTGGTCTGCCGGATGGTCGGCTCGGAGATGGCCCACTGGTTGTTCTGCAGGAAGAACACCACCGGTGCGTCGTTCACCGCCGCGTAGACCATCGCCTCGTTGACGTCGCCCTGCGAGGTGGCGCCGTCACCGAAGTAGGTGATCACGGCGGTGCCGTCGTGCTTGTCGAGCGGGGTGTTGTCCCGCTGGACGCCCATGGCGTAGCCGGTGGCGTGCAGGGTGTGCGCGCCGATCACGATCGTGTAGACGCTGGTGTTGTGCTCGGTCGGGTTCCAGCCACCGTGGTCCGAACCGCGGAAGAACCGCAGCCGGTCGACAGGGTCCAGGCCGCGGACGTGCAGCACGCCGTGCTCCCGGTAGGACGGGAACACGTAGTCCTGCGGCCGCAGCGCGTAGGCACTGCCGACCTGCGCGGCCTCCTGGCCACGAGCGGGCGCGAACAGGGCCAGCTCACCCTGTCGCTGGAGCGAGGTCGCCTCTTCGTCGAACCGACGAGTCAGGACCATGTCGCGGTACATGCCACGAAGGTCTTCCGTGGTCAGGGCCGCAGCGCGGTCGCGATACCCCTTGGAACCGCGCGTGGTGACGCGGTTCCCTTGGGGATCGAGTAGCTGCAACGTCGGGATCGCCTCGTTGGAGCCGTTGGTCGTAGTCACGCTTCCTCCTTCAACTGCGGACGCGAGCGCCCGCTGTTGCGGAGACGCCCGGCCCGTTCCGGGGACCTTTCCATCCTGGCACGGGTCCGGCCGGAAATTTAGCCGATCCGCAACCTACGCTCTCGTAGCCTACGCAAGCGTAGGCTACGGGACCGTAAGTTGGTCTGCCGCGATGACGGCCAATCCTTCGACGGACCGTTTGTCGGATTCCACCAAGCGGCGCGACGGAGTCTCGACGGACGGGCCCCCGGACCTGCCACGCGGCGTCTGCGTCTCGTCCGGTCCGCCCCCGCAGACCGGCCAGGACGAGCGCCTCAACCCGCGGCGTCGCGCCGGGTGATGTGGTGGGCCAGGAGCGCGAACACCACGGCGCACCCGGCCTGGACGGTCAGCGCGGTCGCGAAGCCGACAGCGAGGCCCGAACCGGAACCCGTGGCGTTCGCGGCTGCGGTTCCGCCCGCGGGTCCGCCCGCCGCGGCGGCCACCGCGTGAAAGAGACTGCCCAGCAGTGCGACGCCCAGTCCGATCCCGAGCTGCTGCAGCGTGGTGAGCAGCCCACCCGCCACGCCGGCCGCCCAGTCCGGCGTGCGCGAGAGCACCGTCTGGAGCGCAGGCCCGTACATGAGCGCCTGGACGGCGCCGAGCACGATCAGCAGCGGCTGCAGCGCCGGCGGGGCGCTCCGACCGTCGTCGAGCGCCACCACCAGGGCGATCCCGAGCAACGCGACGGCCTGCCCGGACGCGGCGTAGACCATGATCCGCGGCCCCACCCTGCCGAGGACGCCCGGGAGCAGCAGCGCCGCAACAAGGAACCCGCCGCCGAAACCGAGCGTCACCATCGCGACGCCCCAGCCGTCGGCGCCCCAGGCGGTGCGCGCGTACTGCGAGATCTCGTACAGGATCGCTCCGTAGGAGACGAAGAACAGCAGCGTCATGAGCAGGCCGTTCCGCACCACCGCGACCCGTAGCACGCTCGGCGGCACGACGGGTAGACCGCCCCGTCGCTCGGTGGCTCGCTGCGCGAGCGCGAACGCCGTGAGCGTCACCGCGGCCGCACCCAGCAGGCCGAGCGACCAGGCCGGCCAGCCAGCCGTCGGACCGAGGGTCAGCGGTACGACCAGGGCCACCAACCCGCCCCCGAGCAGCACCGCGCCCCTCAGGTCGAGCCCGAGGGGTGCGGTCGACCGCGACTCCTGGACCGCCCGCAGGCCCGGCAGGGCCAGCAGGGCGATGAGCCCGGTGACCACCTGGACCGCGCGCCAGGCCAGGTGCTCGGGGAAGGTGACGGCTATCGCGCCCGCCACGACCTGGCCGGCGATCGACGCGACCGCCCCGGCCGCCGTGAACAGGATGATGCCGCGGGTGCGGAGCCGGTCGGGTGCCGTGGCCTGGATGCTCGTGAGCACCTGGGGCGTGAACAGCCCGGCGGCCAGGCCGAGCGCCGCGCGCAGGGCCACCAGGGAGACCACGCTCTGGGCGAGCCCGGTCAGGACGGCCAGCGCCCCGAAGGCGATCAGCCCGATCAGGAGCAGCCGGCGACGCCCGTAGCGGTCGCCCAGGCGGCCGGAGACCACCAGGCCCGCCGCGAACGTGGTCGTGTAGGCGGACAGCACGAGCTGCCCGCCCGACGGGCCGGCGTCCAGGTCGGCGGCGATGGCCGGGATCAGGAGGTTCACCGCGCCGAACGTGAAGTTCACGGGCAGGAAGGCGAGCAGCAGGACGGCGAGGCCGCCTGCGGTCAGCGCTCGCGCCGGGTTCAAGGCCGGTGAGGTGGTGGCCGGCGGCATGACCGCTGGTGTGCTTGCCGGGGCGGCCACGGGCGTGCCCTGGTCGACGGCCGTAGGGAGAGATGGCGTCATGCTCCGACGATGCGCATGTCGACATCCTGGTACCAGGAGCCTGCTCATACGGGTACTGGCACCACCTGGTTGTGCGGGCACGACGGGGTGACACTGGTCCGGTGACCAGAACGACACCGGAGCACAAGGCCCTCGGCGCCTTCCTGCGCGAGCGTCGCGGGCGCGTGACCCCCGCCGAGGTCGGGCTGCCGCAGGCCGGCCGCCGCCGGACCCCCGGCCTGCGCCGCGAGGAGGTGGCGCAGCTCGCCGGGGTCGGCGTCACCTGGTACACGTGGCTCGAGCAGGGACGCGCCCCCAACCCGTCGGACCAGGTGCTCGACGCCGTCGCACGGACACTGCGGCTGCGGCCCGAGGAGCGGCGGCACCTCATGCTGCTGGCCGGGCGGACCGCGGAGGCCGGGCCGCACGCCCCGGACCCGCTCATGGAGGTGCGGCCGGAGCACGTGGCGATCCTGGAGCGGCTCCTGCCCTTCCCCGCCGCGATCCAGACCGCCGCCTACGACCTCGTCGCGGCCAACCGCAGCTACCGGTTCTTCTTCGGCGACCTCGACGCGGTCGACCCCGTCGACCGGAACTGCGCATGGCTGCTGTTCACGCACGAGGAGTGGCGCGCCTGCCTCGTGGAACCCGAGGTGGTGCTCCGGGACCTCGCGGGACGGATGCGCGCCCGCGCTGCCGAGTTCCCGCACGACCCGCGCTGGCCCGGGTTGCTGGGCGGCCTGCGCGAACGCTCGCCCGAGTTCGTACGGTACTGGGACGAGCACGAGGTGCGTGGCGACCGGACCCAGCTACGCCACTACCGGTCGGCGCGCGTGGGCCGGCTCGACACGATCTTCCAGAGCCTGTGGCTCGACCGTGAGCGCGGCGAACGCATCGTCGTGCTGACCCCCGCCGACGCCGCCTCAGCCCGCCGGCTGGAGCGGCTCGACGCGCTGGTCGGCGCGGCACCGAGGTGGACCGCCCGGGACGGCGTCCTCACGGACGCGCTGGTCGGCTGAGGCGGCGGGGCCGCCAGCTCCGAACGGTCGGCAGAACGTCAGGTGATCGGCAGCTCGGGCTGCCGATCACCTGACCTCTTGCCGATCATCCGGCTGGTCGCCCGGGTCAGCGCCAGGCTGACGCGACCTTCAGGAACGCGTCGTTCGCATCCGGGGAGCCGATGCTCACGCGGATGCCGTGGCCGGCGAAGGGACGCACCAGGACGCCCGCCGTCTTCGCCTCGGCGGCGCGGTCCATCGTCTGCTCGCCCAGGTCGAACCACACGAAGTTCGCGTGCGTCTCCGGCAGCACCCAGCCCTGATCACGGAGGCTCTCGACGACGCGAGCGCGCTCGCCGACCAGCGCCTCGACGTGCTCCATCAGCTGACCCTGCGCCTCCGGCTCCAGTGAAGCCAGTGCGGCGGCCTGCGCGACGTGCGAGACGCCGAACGGCGTGGACACAGAACGGATCCCGGCGGCGAGGCGTGGCTCGGCGATCGCGTAGCCGACGCGGAGCCCCGCCAGGCCGTGCGCCTTGGAGAGGGTGCGCAGCAGCAGCACGTTCGCGTGGCGCGTGTACACGTCGATCCCGTTCGGCGCCTCGGGGTCACGCACGAACTCGAGGTACGCCTCGTCCAGCACGACCAGCACGTTCTTCGGTACGGCCGCCAGGAACGTCTCGAGCTCGCCCGCATGCACCGCGGGGCCGGTCGGGTTGTTGGGCGAGCAGACGAACACCACGCGGGTGCGGGGCGTGACGGCGGCCGCCATCGCGGGCAGGTCCAGCCGGCCCGTGCCCTCCTCGAGCGGCACGGTCACGGCCTTGCCGCCGGACACGGCAGCCGCGATCGGATAGGCCTCGAACGAGCGCCACGGGAACACGATCTCGTCCCCGTGATCGACGACGGCACTCAGGATGTGCGACAGCAGCGCGACGGACCCATTGCCGACCACGACATTCTCGACGGCCACGCCGCTGTGTGCCGCGAGCGCCCCGACGAGCTCCTCGGCATACATGTCGGGATACCGGTTCACCTCGGCCGCTGCGCGCGTGATGGCGGCCTGGACCGACGGCAGCGGCGCGTACGGGTTCTCGTTGGACGAGAGCTTCCAGGCCGGTGCGCCCGCGCCGACGCGCGCGCCGGGAACGTAGGCGGGGAGTGCCGACACGGCCGGGCGGAGCGGTACGAATGCTTCTTCCACGGAGGTCAGCATGCCACGATGACCAGATGAAGCTCGTGGCGCGCATCCTCATCACCGCACTCGCGATCGGGCTGTCGGCCCTGATCCTCGGCTCCCACATGGACATCGTCAGCAACGGCACCACCCTGGGCACGATCCTCGCCACGGTGGTGGTCGCGGTGATCTACGGCCTCGTGCACATGATCGTGAAGCCGATAGTCCAGCTCATCTCGCTGCCGCTCTACATCCTCACGCTCGGCCTGGTGTCGTTCCTGATCAATGCGCTCATGCTGTGGATAACGACGCTCATCACCAACCAGTCCTGGTTCTCGGACCAGCCCAACTGGGGTCTCGAGGTGACCGGCGGCTTCTGGTGGTTCGTGCTCGCGGCGCTCGTGATCTCGGTGGTGCAGACGATCCTCCTGGCGGTCCTGCCGAACAAGATCACCGACTGACCCGTTCCGCGCGGTAGAACGTGGTGCTCACCGTCGTCCCGTCCAGTCGCGTGCCGATCCGGTCCGCCACCTCGGTCACCCTGGGATCGCCGAGGCCGATGGCCAGGTCGAGCGTGCGGACGTGCGTGCTGACCGAGTGGGCCCGCCCCACGTCGCCCGACACCGCTCGGTCGTCCGCGTCGGCGGAGTCCCGGAGCGACCGGACCACCGTCACGCGGTCCCTGGTGCGGGGGTTCTCCGCGGCGGACCGGCCGTCGGCGTGCGAGACGAGCTCTTCCGGCGTCTCGAGGTGCAGCACCGGGATGCCCGGCGGTGTGGTCAGCAGGCCGGTCGGCGACCCGGCGGTGACGAGCCCGCCGATCCGGTAGCGCTCCGCGAAACCCGCCCGCGACACCAGCGCCGTCGCGGCGATCCCGCCGAGGCTGTGTCCGACGAGGGTCACCGGCTCGTCGGGTCCGACGCCGGAGTCGGCGAGCGCACGCTCGACCGCGGCGGTGGCGCCGTCCGCCTGGCCGGCGACGAGCTCGACGTCGGTCCGGCCGTCCCACGGGTGTTCGGCGGGCAGCGCCGACTGGGTGCCGGGGATCAGCACGGTCCACGAGACCGCGCCGTCGGGCCCGGTGACCTTCTGGACCGCGACGGTGCCCGGCGGCGCCCCGCCGGTCGCCGGGTAGAGGCCGTCGATCCTGGCCACCGCCTCCTGCACCGACCGGGCGCCGGTGTCCGACCAGGCCGGGGGCGAGCCGTCCGCGAAGTCTTCCGCGGTGATCCGCGTGACCCGGACCCCCTGGTCGTCGTTTCCCAGCAGCGGAAGCTCCCGGGACACGTGCGCGAGCACACCTGCTCCTCCGGCGATGCCGGGGTAGCCGTTGGCGAGCCCCGGCTGCGCCCAGCCGACGCCGCTGCCCAGCCCGGCGAACACCTCGTCGGAGTACGGGGCCAGGTCGCGCACGGCGGCCGAACCGAGCCATCCGCTGACTGCCCAGGACACACCCCCGGTGCTCGGTCCCCCGCCGACGCGACCCGCCAGATCGCCCGCGGCCAGGATCCCTGCTCCCGCCAGCCCGAACCCGCCCTGGCTGCCGAACGCGGCTCCCGTGCCGAAGGTTCCTGCGGTGACGAGCGCGCCGACCACCCGCTCCGCCGTCGAATCCGCCTCCTCGTAGAGCCCTGCCGCACGCAGCACCCGCCAGCCCAGCAGGTCACACAGGTTGGCATGCTGGACGAGGCTTCGTGCCACATCGTGCACGGCCTCCTCCAGCGCGCGGGCCACGGGGGCGAGCGCGGCGACGGGTTGGTCGAGACGGTCGCCGGGTTGCCGGGACATCGCTGCTCCCGCGGCTCCGATCAGCACGATGTCGTCGCTCGCGGCAAGGCACAGTCTCGCGGCCGACCGTAGGTCCTCGGCGGCGGCCGCCAACCGGGCCGCCGCTCGGCGCACCGAGTCGGACTCGACGGCTGTGACTCCCGCGCCCCCGAACACCGAGACGGTGTCCTGCGCCAGGTACGGGCCCTCCGGCGGCATCAACAGGGGTGCCGTCATCCCGGCCCGCCCCAGGCACGCAGGACGGTGACCCGGCTCATCGCCTCCCTCAGCTGCGAGATGTCGCGCGCGACGGCGCGCGCCGCCTCGGCCACGTCTGCCCGGTACAGCTCCGCCGCGGGCGCCTCCCAGTCCACCTCGACGGCGGCGGCGAGCAGCTGGTCGGCCCCCCGGGTCAGGAGCTCCACCGCGGCTGCGAACGCCGTCGCCGGATCCCCCGATCCGGGTGCGGGCGGTCCGCACGCGCCGGTCATCGGCTCTTCCTCGTCGCTCGTCCTGCTGTACCCATATCTCGCGCTCCCCGTCCGGTGTGCCTCATCGGTCACGACGCTATGCGCGGGCCGGGCACCGTCGTCGGCCGGGGACGACCGCCTGTGCACAGGGCGCCGAACTGGTCGGGTGTGGTCGGGCTCGCAGCGGTGCGGCGCCGTCCGGCGGGTCTGTGCGGGTCCCCTGCGGATCTCCCGTGGGAGAATGGAGAACGTGCCTGAGACGACCGCGCCCGCCGCCAGCCCGACCAGCCCCGCCACCCGCGTGACCCTCGCGGAGGTGAGCCCGGCCATCGCGCTCGGACCGCTCGACGGCCGGTATCGCAAGGCTGTCGCCCCACTCGTCGACCACCTGAGCGAGGCCGCGCTGAACCGCGAGCGCATCCACGTCGAGGTGGAGTGGCTGATCACGCTGTGCAACGGCGCGCCCGGCAGCTCCGTGCCGGTGGTCCCCGGCGCCCCCACGCTCTCACCGCAGGAGATCGACTACCTCCGGGCCATCCCGGCGACGTTCGGCGCGGACGAGATCGCCGAGCTGGCCGAGATCGAGCGCGAGACCGTGCACGACGTCAAGGCCGTCGAGTACTTCATCAAGCGCCGCATCGCCGCGGCGCCTCAGGCGCTCGGCACCACGAGCCTGCCCGCCGCGAGCGAGCTGGTGCACTTCGCCTGCACCAGCGAGGACATCAACAACCTGTCGTACGCGCTGATGGTGCGCGGCGCGGTGCGGGAGGTCTGGCTGCCGGCCGCGACCGCCGTCGTCGACCAGCTCGCGGGTATGGCGCGCGAGCACGCCGCGGCGCCGCTGCTGTCGCGGACGCACGGCCAGCCCGCGACGCCGTCCACCCTGGGCAAGGAGCTCGCGGTGCTCGCCCACCGCCTGCGCAGGCAGCTCCGCCGTATCGAGGGCGCCGAGTTCCTGGGCAAGCTGAACGGCGCCACCGGCACCTACGGCGCGCACACGGTCGCCGTCCCGACTGCCGACTGGCCCGCCGTGTCGAAGGCGTTCGTCGAGGGCCTGGGCCTGGACTGGAACCCGCTGACCACGCAGATCGAGTCGCACGACTGGCAGGCAGAGGTCTACGCGGACATCGCCCGCTTCAACCGGATCCTGCACAACCTCGCGACCGACGTGTGGACGTACATCTCGCTCGGGTTCTTCACGCAGATCCCTGTCGAGGGGGCCACCGGCTCGTCCACGATGCCGCACAAGGTGAACCCGATCAGGTTCGAGAACGCCGAGGCCAACCTCGAGATCTCGTGCTCGCTCCTGGACACGCTCTCGGCGACGCTCGTCACGAGCCGCCTGCAGCGCGACCTCACCGACTCGACGACCCAGCGGAACATCGGCCCCGCGTTCGGGCACAGCCTGCTCGCGATCGACAACGTGTCACGCGGCCTGGACCGGCTCGCCGTGAACGAGGCCCTGCTGCGCGAGGACCTCGACGCCAACTGGGAGGTGCTGGGCGAGCCCGTCCAGTCCGCGATGCGCGCGGCCTCCGTCGCGGGTGTGCCCGGCATGGAGAACCCGTACGAGCGCCTCAAGGACCTGACCCGCGGCCAGCGGGTGGACGGCGCGCGCATGCGCGAGTTCGTGGCCGGCCTCGGCCTGCCGGACGACGTCGCCGCCCGCCTCGCAGCCCTGACCCCCGCCACGTATACGGGGCTGGCCGAGCAGCTCGTGAAGGACTACCTGGAGGCCTGACACACCTCGCGACGCTGCTCCAGGGTCAGCGCGCACGAGTGTGCGGCGTCAGGCACCGTACGCCCCGGCGACGAGCGCTGTCCGTTCGATTTCCTCCTGGGCATCGGCACCTTCCATACGATGGCCGCATGAGCCGCCCCACCCCGCCCAGCACCGCCTACCTGGACCACCTGGTCGCAGAGACCGTCGGGCGGCGGGAGGCGCTGACCGGCGCGGCACCCGCGGGCGGCCTCGACTCCGTCGGCGGACAGGAAGCTGCGCTGCCCGACGGCGGTGCGCCCGCCGCACTCCACTCCACGATCGAGCAGGCGGCCGAGCGGCTGGAGCCGGAGCTCGCCGAGATCGTGCGGCGGCTGCACGAGCACCCCGAGACCGCTTTCGAGGAGCACCGCAGCGCGGCGACGCTGATCGAGGTGCTGGCTCGGCACGGCGTCGAGGCGGAGCAGGGCGCCCACGGGGTGCCGACGGCGTTCCGGGCAGAGACCGGCGGTCCCGCCGGGCCGACCATCGCGATCTGCGCGGAGTACGACGCGCTGCCCGGCATCGGTCACGCCTGCGGCCACAACGTCATCGCGGCGTCAGGTGTCGGCGCGTTCCTCGCCCTGCGTGAAGTCATGACCTCGGCCGACGCGCCCGCAGGGCGGGTGGTGCTCCTCGGCACACCTGCCGAGGAGGGGCACACCGGCAAGGAGGTCCTGGCGCGCAACGGAGCCCTCGACGGAATCGATGCCGCGATCATGGTGCACCCGTACGGGCTCGACGTCGCCGATCAGGTCTGGCTCGGTCGACGTCTGCTGACCTGGACCTTCACCGGGCGGCCCGCGCACGCCTCCGCCCAGCCGTACATGGGTCGCAACGCGCTGGACGCCGCCAGCCTGGCCTACCAGGGCATCGGCCTGCTACGGCAGCAGATGCCGCCCGTGGACCGGGTGCACGCGACGATCGCGGAGGGCGGCACCAGGCCGAGCATCATCACGGAGCGGGCGGTCGTGCACCTGTACGCACGGTCCAAGTACGCGGACACCTTGCGTGACCTGTCGCGCCGCCTGGACGACATCGCGTACGGCGCCGCGCGCATGACGGGCACAGACGTCGAGATCACCTGGGACGACGGCGCACACCCGAGCCTCCCGGTGCGCACCAACCGGCGGCTCACCGACCGCTGGGTCGTGGCGCAGCGCCGCCGCGGGCGTGACCCGCTGCCAGCCGGCGTGCTCTCGGAGACGCTCGCGGCGTCGACCGACTTCGGCAACGTCTCCTTCCGCATACCCGGGATCCACCCCCTGGTGCAGGTCTCGGCCCCGGACGTCGCGCTGCACACCGCCGAGTTCGCCGCCGCGGCGGCGACCCCTGCGGCGGTGTCCGCCGCGGTCGACAGCGCGGCCGGGCTCGCGTCGACGGCCCTGGACTACCTGTACGACGCCGGGCTGCGAGCCGCGGTGCACGCGGAGTTCGCCGAGGAGGGCGGCGCCGTGGACGTGCCCGCGTACTTCGACTGACTGTCGGCTCACCGTGCCGAGGACGACCATGCACCTGCTGCCAGGTTCTGGCGCGGCCTGGCAGCAGGTGCATGGTCATTCCGCGCTGAGCTTGGGCGAACCGAGGCGCCTGGCGGGAAAACAGCGCGCTCTGAGGCAGTGGGCGACCGTATGGTCGGGCCATGACGACGCCGGAGATCGCCCCCACCGACACCTGGCTCGCCGTCACGCGCGAGGACGGCGAGACCGTTGGCTACCTCGAACCGCTGACCGACGACTACGCCGACGTGCTGCCGCGCAACCGCCTCGGTCATGCTGTCGGCGAGGCGCAGGACTATCACGCGGCCGAGGAGCTCGTGCTCGAACGCGGCCTGGCCGAGCTGGCGGAGTACTGGTTGCTCGACGGCGAGGGTCCTGAGCTCACGGTCATCGAGCTCTCGCCCGAAGGGATAGTGCTGCGCGACGCGCTCCTGTCCAAGGCGCTGTCGCCGACGAAGCGGGTGCAGGTCCCGTGGCCGGACACGGCGGAACGTCTCCGCCGAGCCCCGGCGAGGTAAGGCGGCCGCAGGCGGAGAGAGGACCGGGGAGAGATGGGACCCGCAGCTGCTGCGGGTCCCACCTCTCCCCGGTCCTCTCTTGGCGTTGTGGCTGGGTCAGGCGGTCCGGAAAAGCTCCGCGACCCGGACCGTGCGCTGGCGTGCCACCATGATCGTCGTGACGGCCACGCCGGCGATGCCCCACAGGACCACCGAGGCGATCACCAGGCCGACGCTTCCGGTACCCGGTTCGACGAGGCGTCCCAGCCCGACAGTCGCGGGGCCGACCGGCAGGAACGCCGCCAGACCTTCGAGCACCGCCGGCACGGTCGACACGACACCTGTCGCGATGACGAGCACCGCGATCAGCAGGCTGATCCCCCGGCCGACGTGTCCGAGCGCCGCTGCGAGCGCCTGGTTGACCGCGACGAACGCGACCGAGACCAGCGCGCCGACACCCATCGTCGCCGCCCAACCTCCGGCGTCGAGATCCTCGATCCCGGCGAGGACGGCGCCTGCCGCGAGGCCGGTGGCCAGGCCGACCGCCGCCGGGAGGGCGAACGTCTCGAGCGTGAGCCGCAGCGCACCACGGGTCGACCCACGGGCGTGCAGCGGGACCGGCGAGAACACGATCATCAGCGCGAGCGCGCCGAGCCAGAGCGCCAGGACCGCGAACATCGGGCCCGTCGCGCCGGTGTCGAGGTCGGTGACATCACCGTCGGTGGCGACCGGGTCGGCCACCACGGACGCGAGCGACTTGCGCTCGTGCTCCGTGTAGGACGGGATCTCCTCGGTGGCCTGTCCCAGGCCGTTCGACAGGTCCTTCGCTCCGCCGGCCAGCTCGCCGACGCCGTCGGCCAGGCCGTCGACGCCCGTCGCGAGCTGGGAGGTTCCGGTCTCCAGCTCACCGACGCCGTTGGCGAGCTCTGTCGCACCGGCCGCGATGCCACCGGCTCCACCGGAGAGCTCGCGTGCGCCGCTGGCCAGGCCGGAGGCGCCGGAGGCTGCCTCGTCCGCGCCGGACTGCAGTTGTGTGAGGCCGCCCGCAAGCTGATGGGCACCGCCGGCAAGCTCCGCGGTACCGCCCGATACCTGCTCTGCAGCGCCAGCGAGCTGGTCAGCGCCCTGCGCGAGACCACCGATACCTGCAGTCAGCTCGTAGAGACCCGTGGGCTTCTTTCCGGGCGTCCCGGCGAGACCTGTCATGCCGGCCGCAACCTGCCCTGCCCCGGCCTCAAGCTTCTTAAGCTCGGGGAGCTGGCCGCACAGAGCAGTGAGCCGAGGATCGAGCGAGGGGTCGGCGCACGACTGCTCAAGGCCCGCCACCAGCTGGCTCACCCCACCCGAGACCTCCGTCGCGCCTGATGCGAGCGCCGACGCGGCCTCCGCCGGGCCTGGGTTGCCCTGACTGCCCTGCAGTTTGGCCGAGGTCTGCGCGAGGCCACCGGCTAGGCCCTTGGCGCCGTCAGCGACCCCTTTCGTACCCGTTGCGAGCCGGTCGGCACCGGTGGCCAGATCAGCCGCTCCGGATGCCGACTGTCCAGCGCCGTCTGCCAGCTGCCCCACGCCCGCAGCGACCTGGTCTGCGCCGGCGGCCCACTGGTTCGCGCCCGTTGCCCACTGCCCCACGCCGCCGGCCAGGCTGTTCACGCCGTCGCCGACTCCGGCCACGCCGGCCGAGGTCTGGTGTGCCCCGTCGGCCAGCTTCTCGGCGCCCTTGCCCGCCTCGTTCGCACCGTCGGCAAGCTGGTCGGCGCCGTCGGCGGCCTTGCCCAGCTCCTCCGAGAGCGTGGAGAAGCCGACGAGGACGTTGTCCACGTAGGTCTCCGTGAGGGTGCTGCCGAGCACGCTGGTAGCGGTCTGCGCCACCACCTGCGCGAGGGCGTCGTCGAGCACGCGGCCGTTGGCCGGGGTCGCGACGTCGATGGTCGCCTGGCGTGCCTTCGCCGGGTCGTCGCCGCCGAACGACGTCGCCGCCGCGGAGAAGCCCTTGGGGATGGTCACGACTGCGGCGTACGTACCGTCGGCGAGGCCGTCGGCCGCGCCCGCCTCGTCCGTGATCTGCCAGTCGTAGCTCGCGTCCGACGCCGGCACCGCCGCTGCGTCCCCGGCCTTGGCGTCCGCGGTCTCACCGCCGCTCACCAGACCTGCGGCGAGCTGACGGCCGAGCGGAACGGTCTGACCGTCCACCTTCACCGGCTCGTCGAGGTTCACGATCGCTGCCTTGACGGTGTCCAGCCGGTCCTGCGGGTTCCACAGAGCGGAGATCAGCAGTCCCAGGATCATCAGCGGTAGCAGCGCCACGGCGACCGCGCGCCACGGGTTGCGGAACGGCTCGGGCCGCAGCCATCTCGTTGCGGTGCTCATGCCCGCACCTCCTGCTCTGTCACGTTGGTCGGATGGTCACGTTCTGTATCGAGGGAATCGGCGCGCGCGCCCGCACTGACGTCCAGCACCGGGGTGCCGGACGGCGCAAGATCGGTCGCCGCTGATCCCGTCGAGCCGAGCAGCACCGCGACGCCCGCACGCTGCGCGCCGGCCACCGCCTGTGCCAGCTCGGCCCGCGCGGTCAGGTCACCCACCGTCTCGGTGGCGTCCACGACGAGCACGCGGGGCTTGTCCCGCAGGGCCTGGCGGACCGCCTCGGCGGGGTGTCCGCCCTCGGCGGCCGAGTCGATGACCGCCACGTTGTGCCGCACCGACGACGCCCGTTCGGGGAGCACCAGCCCGGCCGTCTTCGCCACGCCCCCCGTCACGCGGAGCCGGCCGGACACCGCGAGCAGGAAGGCGCTGACCGGTGCGGTGGCGTCACCGCGGACGAGCAGCGTGCCGCCGTCGGGCACCCGGACACTCACCGGGCCGACGATGCGACCCGACCGGCCGCTGACCTCGAGGTCTCCGGTGGCCACCGCGTCGGTAGCACCCGGCTCGGGCCAGTCGGTGAGCGACAGCTCGCGGGTCAGGCCCTCACCCTCGACGTCGAACGACGGGAGCACCCGGTCGAGCCACTTCGGCATGTACCAGGCCTTGTCCCCCAGCAGTGCGAGCACCGCCGGGACGAACATCATGCGCACGACGAACGCGTCGACGGCCACACCGACCGCGAGGCCGAGGGCGATCGGTTTGATGTTCATGTCGCCGTGCGGGACGAACGCGACGAAGACCGCGATCATGATGATCGCCGCGGCGGTGACGACCTTCGCCGAGCCCTGGAACCCTGTGGTGATCGCGTGCCGGGCGCTGCCGCCGTGCACATAGTCCTCGCGCATGCGGGACACGAGGAAGACCTCGTAGTCCATGGCGAGCCCGAACAAGATGCCCATGAGCACGATCGGCATGAAGCTGATGACCGGCCCGGAGCGGGTGACATTGAGCGCCTCCGCGAAGACGCCGTGCTCGAAGACGAGCGTGACGACACCGAACGCGGCGCCCACGGAGAACAGGTACCCGATCGTCGCCTTGAGGGGCACCGCGATCGAGCGGAACACCATGGTCAGCAGGATCAGCGACAGACCGACGACGACCAGGGCGAACGGCAGGAGGGCCGCACCGAGCTTGTCCGACACGTCGATGCCGACCGCCGTGAAACCGGTGACGGAGAGGTCCACGCCGTACTCGTCGAGGAAGTGGTCGTGCTGCGCGCGGATCTCGCGCACCAGGTCCTCGGTCTCGGCCGACGTCGGGCCGCCCTCGGGGATCACCTGGATGATGCCGGTATCCGCTGTCTGGTTCGGCGTCGACAAGGGTACGTCGGCCACACCCGGCAGGTCCTCGATCTCTGCCCCGAGCTCGTCCATCAGCGCGACGGGGTCGGTGCTGGTCACGATGGAACCGGTGACGATCAGCGGTCCGTTGAAGCCGTCACCGAAGTGCTCGGAGACCAGGTCGTACGTCACGCGCGCCGGGTCCTCCTTCGCCATCACGCCCGCGTCCGGGAGCGCGAGGCGCAGGTCGGTCGCGGGGAAGCTGAGCGCACCCATGGCGACAATGACCAGCACGACGGTCAGCGCCGGGACCTTGGTCACGAGCCGGACCCAGCCGGCGAAGAAGCGGTTCGGCTTCTGCTCCGGTGCGGTCATGACGTCCGCGCGGCGGCGGGTCACCTCGGGCTCGTCGCCCGCCGCGACGGCGGCAGCGGCCGCCTTGGCGGCGGCCCGCCGAGCGCGCCGTGACGGCTTGGGCCGCAGCCGCTCCCCCGCGAACCCGAGCAGCGCGGGCAGCAGCGTGAGCGACACCAGGACGGTGATGCCCACGGTCACGGCCGCCGCCACACCCATCGTGGTGAGGAACGGGATACCCGCCACACCGAGGCCGACCAGCGCGATCATCACGGTAAGGCCGGCGAACACGACCGCGGACCCAGCGGTCCCCGTCGCCCGGGCTATCGACTCGTCGACCTCGAGCCCCTTGCCGAGCTGCTCCCGGTGCCTGGACACGATGAACAGCGCGTAGTCGATACCGACCGCCAGGCCGAGCATCACGGCCAGGAGCGGCGTGGTCGAGTTGATCGGGCCGAGCGCGGTGGCCGCGAACAGCAGCCCCATCGAGATGACGACGCCGAGGAGCGCGTTGAGCAGCGGCAGGCCCGCGGCAACGAGGGAGCCGAGCGTCACCACCAGGACCACGAGCGCGACCAGCAGGCCGATGCCCTCGGTGAGCGTCATCCTGGGGAGCTCCGACGAGAACAGCTGCCCACCCAGGTGCGCCTCCGCACCGTCGGGCAGGGCCCGCGCGAGCGCGTCCGTCTCTTCGTGCAACGCGTCCTTGGTCGCGTCGGTGATGGACCCCTGATCACCGTCGAGCTGGATCGTGAGGAGCGTGGCCTGCTCGTCGTCGGAGATCGACGCCGGCATCTGCTTGTCGTACGGCGAGGTGACCACCTCGACCTGCGAGACGTCCTCGAGCGCCTCGACACCGTCGGTGATGGCCGCGCGCATCGGCTCGTCCTTGATGGACCCACCGTCGGGTGCGACCACTATCACCTGTGCGGAGGCACCGCTGACCTGCGGGAACGTCGTCGCGAGGCGGTCGAGGGCATTCTGCGACTCGGTGCCAGGGATGGTCACGGCGTTGTCGAGGCCCTGCTGGAGGAAGCCGGCCGCACCGCCCACGAGAAGGAGCGCGACGACCCATCCCGCGACGACCAGTCGACGAGCGTGGACGGCCCAGCGGCCGAGGGAATAGAGAACGGAGGACACGCAGGCTCCAGGGGAGAGGCGGGAACGACAAAGGTGGTTCGATGCACCACTGTATCCGATACACCGGTGCATCCAATACACCGTTGTATTGATAGACTGGTCACTTGACACCCCAAGGAGCTTCTGTGACATCTGAGCGTGTAGGCGACGTCGACCCCGGGTCGTCCGTCGAGCATGCGTTCGCGGCGGCCCTGACGCCCCGCCGCGAACGGACCCGCGAGCGCCTGCTCGACGCCGCCTTCACCGTCTTCGCGCGGCACGGCATCCGTGGTGCGTCCATCGAGGCCGTCTGCGAGGCCGCCGGGTTCACCCGCGGTGCCTTCTACTCGAACTTCGGCAGCAAGGAGGAGCTGTTCCTCGCGCTCGCCGAGCGGGCGATGCGCAGGCAGCTCGCCTCCCTGGAGTCGGTCGGCAAGGAGCTGCAGCCGGACATCGTCCGTGGCGGCTCCGTGGACCACGACGCGATCAGAGCCGTGCTCTCGGTGGTGGTCACGGATCCTGGTGACGCCAGGCAGTGGGCGCTGATGCGCGCCGAGCTGGAGCTCCTGGCGATGCGCGACCCCGCGGTCGGCCGTCCGTTCCTCGCGCAGGAGGAGACGCTCCGCACGGAGCTCGGCGCCGCGATCGAGCGGATCCTCGATGATCTGGGCCTGCGGTTCACCGTCGACCGGCGGACGGCGGTCGACATGCTCCTCAGCGTCTACGAGTCGTCCGCGCGGGCCGCCGTCGTCGCGAACCCCACGCCGGAGGACGGCGATGCCGCACCGGGCACCGCCGTCCTGAGTCAGCTCGTCAATCTTCTGGTGACCACAAACAGCTGACGCGGCGACCGCTCAACGGCCGCCGCCCGCGAGTCACCAGCGCGCGTTGGCCGCGAGCTCCAGCGCGATCTCCTGCCACCACTGCCCGGCCGCGGGGCCGCCGTTGCACGCGCCGTCCGACTCACCCGGCAGCTTGACCCACAGCAGCGCGTCGAGCGAGGTCGCGTCGTCGACGAACCGGGGCCGCTCGCCCAGGGCGCGACCGCGCGGGTTGCACCACTCGCCGTTGGAGCCGTTGCCGTTGCGCGAGGTGTCTATCACGTAGGGGCGGCCGCCCACCTGCGACGACACCTGCTCGGCGTAGGCCCGGGTGTCCGCCGTCGTCTGGTAGTTGGACGTGTTGAGCGCGAAGCCGACGGCGTCCGTGAAGCCGATGAGCTGCAGCCGCCGCGCGGCCTCGCTCGCGCTCAGCCACCCGGAGTGCCCCGCGTCGATGTAGACGCGCGCACCGGCGTCGGCCAGCGAGGCCGCCGCGTACCGCAGGTAGCCGACGCGGTCACCCTGACCGTCGCAGGCGCCGAGCTGAGCCAGCGCGTCCGGTTCGAGGACCACCACCGGGTTGCCCACGATCCCGGACGCCACCGTGTCCACCCACCGCGCGTACTCGCTCTCGGGCACGCCGCCGCCTGAGTGGTTGCCGCAGTCGCGGCCGGGGATCGCGTACACGGTGAGGACGCCGGTCTGCCCGGCGGCCGCCGCGCGGCCCGTGTAGTCCGCGACCTGCTGGCGGGTCTGGTCGGCGCTCGCCCAGTCGCCTATCCAGTACGACTGCGGCGTCAGGGCGATCTTGGCCAGCAGGTCCTTGTTCGTTCCGCTCGCCGCCTGCCATGCGGCGTACGCCTGGGTGGTGGGGTCCACGTAGAGGCTCGCCGCCGTGGGGGATGCCCCAAGGCTGGTCACACCGAGGCTGGTCACGCCGGCCGCGGCGCTCTGCGATATCGCGATGGTGCCGGTGGTCATGAGGGCGAGGGCAGCGGCAAGGGCCGCCGTTCGGGTACGACGTCGTACGCGAGACATGGCGCTCTCCGTTCGATCGGGTTCAGCCCGGCCGTCCGGCCGAGGTGTACCCCCGTGACGCTAGGAAGCACCGGGCTGCCCCGGTAGCACGCGAATCGTTTAGGCATCGGTCGAGCCTGGCGGGACCGATGATCCCACCAGGCTCGGCCGACGACGGGGCGAGGTCAGGCGAGGGCTTCGTCCACCAGCGCCTTCGCGGCGTCCTGCACCTCGGTGAGGTGCTCGGCGGACACGAACGACTCCGCGTAGATCTTGTACACGTCCTCGGTGCCGCTCGGCCGCGCGGCGAACCACGCGTCCGCCGTCGTGACCTTGAGCCCGCCGATCTTCGCGCCGTTGCCGGGCGCCTCGGTGAGCTTCGCCGTGATGTCCTGCCCGGCGAGCGTGGTGGAGGTGACGTCCGACGGCGACAGCGCGCCGAGCCTGGCCTTCTGCTCCCGCGTCGCGGCGGCGTCGACGCGGGCGTACCAGCTCTCCCCGTAGCGCTCGACCTGCGACGCGTGGTGCTCGGACGGCGACCTGCCGGTGGCCGCCAGGATCTCCGAGGCGAGCAGCGCGAGCAGGAGCCCGTCCTTGTCGGTGGACCAGACCCGGCCGTCCTTGCGCAGGAACGAGGCGCCGGCGGACTCCTCGCCGCCGAAGCCGACCTCGCCGGAGAGCAGACCCGGCACGAACCACTTGAAGCCGACCGGCACCTCCACGAGACGGCGGTTCAGCCCGCCCGCCACCCGGTCGATGAGGGCCGACGACACGAGGGTCTTGCCGATCGCCGCGCCGGTGGGCCAGCTCGGCCGGTTCCCGCCGTAGAGGTACTCGATGGCCACGGCGAGGAAGTGGTTGGGGTTCATGAGGCCGTCGGCCGTGACGATGCCGTGCCGGTCGGAGTCGGCGTCGTTGCCGGTCGCGATGTCGAAGGGCACCTGGCCGCCGACGCCGGTCCCGCTCATCTTCTCCACCAGCGACGCCATCGCGTAGGGCGAGCTGCAGTCCATGCGGATCTTGCCGTCCCAGTCGAGCGTCATGAACGCCCAGCGGGGGTCGACCTGCGGGTTCACGACCGTCAGGTCGAGGTCGTACCGCTCGGCGATCGTGCCCCAGTACTCGACCGAGGCCCCACCCAGGGGGTCGGCGCCGATCCGCACGCCGGACGCGCGGATGATGTCCAGGTCCAGCACGCTCGCCAGGTCGTCCACGTAGGTCGACAGGTAGTCGTGGCGGTGCGTCCGGTCGGCGGCGAGCGCCTCGTCGAGCGAGACCCGCTTCACCTGCCCGACGCCGGTGCGCAGGATCTCGTTGGCCCGGTCCGCTATCCACCCGGTCGCGTCGGAGCCCGCGGGCCCGCCGTGCGGCGGGTTGTACTTGAACCCGCCGTCCCGGGGCGGGTTGTGCGACGGCGTCACCACTATCCCGTCCGCGAGACCGGCACCCGGAGCCGCCAGGCCCGGCGTCCCCTCGGCGAACCGCGGCTGGTTGTGCAGCAGGATCGACTGGCTGACGGCGGGCGTCGGCGTCCACGAGTCGCGGGCATCGACCATGACGTCGACGTCGGCGGCTGCGAGCACCTCCAGCGCCGTCTGCCAGGCCGGCTGGGACAGCGCGTGCGTGTCGCGGCCGATGAACAGGGGCCCGTCGGTGCCCTGGCCACGCCGGTACTCCACGATCGCCGCCGTGATCGCCACGATGTGCGCCTCGTTGAAGGCGTGGTCCAGGCTCGACCCGCGGTGGCCCGAGGTGCCGAACACCACCTGCTGCCCGGGGTCGTCCGGGTCGGGCGAGAGGTCGTAGTAGGCGCCCACCACCTGGTCGACGTCGATGAGGTCGCTGGGCTGGGCGGGAGTTCCGGCACGCGCATCCATGCAGCCGATACTGCCAGGTACCAGGCAGGTCCGTCGCCGCCGGGGCGCCGGCGGCGCCGTCGTAGGCTGGAGGCATGTTCCAGCCGATGCTGCCCGAGGTCCCCTCGGTCCACCCCACCGAGCTCGACCCGGCCTCTCCCGTGCCCGACGGGTCCGTGCTCCTGGACGTCCGCGAGCAGGACGAGTGGGACGCCGGCCACGCCCCTGGCGCCGTGCACATCCCGCTCGGGGACCTGCCCGCGCGGTACGGCGAGCTGGACGCCGACTCGCAGGTCCTGGTCATGTGCCACTCCGGCGGGCGTTCCGCCCGTGCCACGCAGTGGCTCAACGAAGCCGTGGGCTTCGAGGCGACCAACCTCGACGGCGGCATCGTCGCGTGGCAGGGCGTCGGGCTACCCGTCGAGCGCTGAGAAGCACCGGGCGCTCCGGACGGCGGCTGCCGGTCGGGGCGGCGCCTATCGGGTGCCGCGCGGCCGGCTCGGCTCGGTCTCGTTCCAGACCCGGTCCAGCGCGGTGACGACATAGGTGTAGTCGGTGCCGGACGCGGCCGACGTGTCCAGCCACGTCTGGACGCGCCCGCCGGCTGAGCGGAACGTCCCGACGAGGTGTGCCGGGTCGTCGATGTCCACGGAGCCCACGGATCCGGTCACGCGGTACACCGCGAACGACGTGGCCCTGGCGGATCTGGTGCCGATGTCCGCCAGGTGGATGCGGACGCCGTCACGCACCCTGCGCACGTTCGTGAGCACCGGGGTGACGACGGCCTCCGCCGGCAGGTGCGGCATCGGCGGGATGAGAGCCGGGCGCTGGTAGTGGTCGGCGACGACCTTCGACATCCCGCCCTGCGCGTCGAGCGGCACGTGCTTGGCCGAGTAGTAGACGTTGCCGTGAATCGGCCCGACGTCCCTGCTGACCTCGCGGCACAGGTCGATGTGGTTGGTCATCTCGGCCGGGTCGACGAAGGCCCCGCTCGTCATCTTGTACAGGCCCTCGCCGATGTAGAGCTGCGTGCCGGACTGGGCGGCCACCTCCGCCCACCACGGGACGAGAGCCGAGTAGTCGGCGACCGGGAGCCCGATCTGCCAGTAGATCTGCGGGTTGACGTAGTCGAGCCAGCCCTCGAGCACCCACCTGCGGGTGTCCGCGAACTGGTCGTCGTACGACTGAGAGCCCCTGGTGTCCGAACCCAGCGGGTCGGTGGCGGAGTTCCGCCAGATGCCGAACGGGCTGATCCCGAACTTCACCCAGGGCTTGGCCTCCTTGATCCGGCCGCTCATCGTCTCGACGAAACGGTCCACGTTGCCGCGGCGCCAGTCCTCGATGGAGTCGAAACCCTCGCCGTACCGCTCGTACGTCGCTGCGTCGGGCAGCGTCTGGCCGGCCACCGGGTACGGGTAGAAGTAGTCGTCGAAGTGGACGCCGTCGATGTCGTAGCTCTCGACGGCGTGCAAGATCGCCCGCTGAATATGCTCCGCCGCCTCGGGGACGCCGGGGTCGAAGTAGAGCTTGCCGCCGTACGCCCACACCCAGTCCGGGTGCTGCCGCGCCGGGTGGTCCGCGACGAGCTGCGCCGGGTCGGTCTGCATCGACACGCGGTACGGGTTGAACCAGGCGTGCAGCTCGATGTTGCGCTTGTGCGCCTCCTCGACCATGAACGCGAGCGGGTCGTAACCCGGGTCCTGACCCTGCGTGCCGGTGAGGTACTGGGACCACGGCTCGTACGGGCTGTCGTACAACGCGTCGGCCGTTGGCCGCACCTGCACGAACACGGCGTTCAGCCGGTTCTCCTCCGCGACGTCGAGCCAGTGCAGGAACTCGGCCTGCTGGCTCGACGCGTCGAGCCCGCTCGCCGAGGGCCAGTCGATGTTGGCCACCGAGGCGATCCACATGGCGCGCAGCTCGCGCTTCAGGCTCAGGGCCGACGACGGCTCCGGCGTGGCGTTGCCCGTCAGGGCGGGAGCACCGAGCGCCGTGGCCGGGTCGAGCGCCGCGATGGTGACGCTGATCGCGGCTGCTGCCGTGCCCGCCGCCGCCATCGTGAGGAACTCACGGCGACCGATCCCCGACATCACCCCCGACAGCTTTGCCGGCGGAAGCGACGTGGTGCGCGCATAGGCGGGCATCGGTGTCGCCTCGCGGCGGTCGGGGTGCCTCACGTACTTGACCTCCGGTAATGGCTGCTGGGGGTTGGTGCCGTGGTGCGTCGTGTTGTGTTGTCGTGTCGCCCTGCTAAGTTGGCCGGCGCCGATCCGGGAAACACTGAGGTGACGAACAATGCCACCGGGCGGCGCCGTGAGGAAACTCTCGCACATGTCGCGCCGGATGTGAAGTTTGCAGCGCGGTCGAGATCCTGAAACTTACTTTCAGCACTCCGGAGCCCGACCCAGGCGCCTCAGTCCGCCGCCGGCTGCAGCAGCAGGTCGTCGTACTCGGGTGCGTGCTTCTTCACGTAGGAGCGGATGTAGGGGCACAGCGCGACGACCTTCCCGCCTGCCTCGCGCACCATGCCGAGCGAGGCCTTCGCGAGCTGCCCGGCGAGGCCGCGACCCTCGTACTCCTCGAACACCTCGGTGTGCACGAAGACGACGGCACCGCTGTCGATCTCGTAGACGGCGAAGCCGGCCAGAGCTCCGTCGACGCTCACCTCGAAGCGGGACTTCTCGGGGTTGTCAGCAACTGTCACCAGTGGTTCACCGGTCATCTCATCGGTCATGGGGGCAATCGTGGGCCATCGGGACCGCCTCCTGCCACCCGTTCGCCGCTCGGCGGAAACCGGCGCTCACCAGAAACAGCCGGACCGGTGTCAGTGGTCGATGGGACACTCGATCCGTGCCACAGACCGCTGATCCATCCCGCTCCAATCCCTACGCAGCGGTGCTCCGCACCCCCGGAACGCTCAGGTTCTCCGCGGCCGGTGCGCTCGCTCGCCTGCCGATGTCGATGGTCGGGATCGGCGCCGTCCTGATGGTGCAGGGCCTGTACGACAGCTACGCCATGGCGGGCCGGATCGCGGCGGTCCTGGGTCTGGCGCAGGCGTTCCTCGCCCCGCAGATCGCGCGCTGGGTCGACCGGCGCGGTCAGCGGACGGTCCTGCTGCCCGCGCTCGTCGTGTCGGTGGTCGGGCTGGGCGGGCTCATCACGGCCGCCGTGCTCGGCGCACCCGAGTGGGTGCTGTGGCCGTTCGCCGCACTCGCCGGCGGCAGCCAGGGTTCGTACGGTTCGATGGTCCGGGCGCGCTGGAACCACGCGCTCGACGACCCGCGCCGTCTGCACACCGCGTACTCGCTGGAGTCCTCGATCGACGAGCTGGTCTACATAGTGGGGCCGGTGCTCGCCACGACGCTCGCGGCGGCGGTCGCGGCGCCGTCGGCCCTGGTGCTCGCCGGGGTGGCGGCACTGGTGGGCGGCCTGCTGTTCGTGGTGCAGCGCGCGACGGAGCCCCCGGTCGTGGTGCCCGATGCCGAGACACGGCACCGGCCGGTCGTGCTGATCCCCGGGATGCCCGTGATGGTGCTGATCTTCGTGGCCATGGGCATGATCTTCGGCTCCGTGGAGGTCACCACGGTGGCGTTCGCCGAGGAGCTGGGCAGCAAGGGCCTGTCCGGGGTGGTGCTGGCGGTCTTCGCGCTGGGTTCGCTGGTCGCCGGGCTCGCCTACGGCGCTCGGCACTTCACCAGCCCACCGGCGCGCCGGTTCGTGATCGGCATGGCCGCCCTCGGTCTGGGCGTGTCCCTGGTCCTCCTCGCGCACTCGCTGTGGACGCTGGCCGCGGCGATGTTCGTGGCCGGCCTCGCCATCGCGCCGACCGTCATCACGGGCAACGGCCTGGTGCAGGACATGGTCGGCAAGCACCAGCTCACCGAGGCGCTGACCTGGGTGGGCACCTCGATAGGCATCGGCACCTCGCTGGGCGCTTCGATCGCCGGAGCACGTGTGGACGACGCGGGTGCGGCCGCGGGCTTCCTGATCACCGTCGGCGCGGGCTGGTTCGCGACGCTCCTGGCCCTCGCCGCGAGCCGGACCCTCCGACGGCAGTCGGCAGCACGATAGCGGGGCCAAGCTGAGTGCTGGGTATTTGTGGGATCGAACGCTTCAGGCCCGCAAATACCCAGCACTCAGCACGTGGGGGTCAGGGTTGCGGGTTGCGGGCGTCGTAGCGCCAGAAACGCGGCGTCAGGCGGACGATCAGCCAGAGGAGCGCCAGGCACGTGAGGCCCCCGACGACGGCCGCCCAGCCCTCGCCGAACCACGTCGCCTCGGCGCCGAGGACCATCTCGCCTAGGCGCGGTCCGCCGGCCACCACCACGATGAACACTCCCTGCAGCCGCCCGCGCATGTGGTCGGGCGTAGCGGTCTGCAGGATGCTCTGCCGGAACACCGACGAGACGCTGTCGGACCCGCCGGCGAGCGCCAGCGCGACCCCGGCCGCGACGACCGCCCAGACGATCGGCCCGTCCGGCGAGCCCCGTCCCACGAGCACCAGGACCAGCCCGAAGGCGACGATCGACACGGCCCATGCGGTGATGGCCCAGATGATCACCTGCCCCTGCTTGCGGAGGCGCGTCAGCCCGCCGGAGAACACGCCCGCGAGGATGCCGCCGGCTGCGAAGGCCGCGGCGAGCAGGCCGGTGGTCGTCTCACCGCCACCGAGGTAGATGACGCCGGCAGCGGGCCACAGGACCCGCGGGAACGACAGGACCATGGCGCAGATGTCGACGAGGAACGTCGTGCGCACGTTGGGCTGGGTAGCGAGATAGCGCAGTCCGTCCAGCACCGAGCGCAGTCCGACGACGCCCACCCGTCCCCTGCCGCTCAGCGTGCCGGCGGGCTCCGTGCCCTCGGGTGGCACCGGCGGCAACCGGAACACGGCCCAGAGCGCCGCGAGGAACAGCACCATGTCGAGCGTGTACGCCCAGGCGTAGCCGAGCTGGGAGACCAGCACTGCGCCGATCAGCGGCCCGCCGGTCAGCGCGACGTTCCAGGAGAGCGTCATCAGCGCATTGGCCGCCGGCATGAGCTCCTTGGGGAGCAGTCGCGGGACGATGGCCGACCGAGCAGGGTTGTTGATGGCGAAGGCCGCGCTCTGCACCGCGACCAGCCCGTACAGCAGGTGCACCGACTCCACCTCGAACCACGCCTGCGCGGCGATACCGGCGACGACCACCCACAGCACCAGCGACGACAGGAGCGACACCTTCCGCCGGTCGTAGTGGTCCACGAGTGCGCCGCCGTACAGACCGAGCACCACGAGCGGGACGAGTGAGAAGAGGCCCAGCAGGCCGACGGCGAGCGTCGATCCGGTCAGGGCGTAGATCTGCAGGCCCACCGCGACGACTGTCACCTGCGTGCCGATGTTCGAGATCGAGAGCCCGAACCAGAGCCGCCGGTAGTCGGCCGAGACCTTCAACGGTGTGGTGTCGGCGAGCAGATGGCGCATGGTGATCCCGATAGTAGGCCTTGCGCGGACGGCCTCGCCGAGACGCCCAGGGAGACGGCCCTACGAAGACGCCGCCCCGCAGGCAGCGCCACGCAGACAGCGCCACGCAGACAGCAGAGCGGGCGCTCGCGACACCCCCCGATGTCCCGAGCTCCCGCTCTGTGCTGTCCTGGTCCGCGGGCCGGGGCGCCCCCCAGCGGCGCCCCGACCCTACGAACCTGCCGACCCGGGTGTTGATCGACCCTCGGTCATGAGTCACCGTGATGGCTCATGACCGCTGACCGCGCCCGGATCGTTGTCAACCGGCGAAGCGTGGTTCAGCCACGCCTCACCGGCGACGCGTTCGGAGCGCCGCGATCCCCAGCCCCAGAAGGAGCGAGATCAGCGAGAGCTGCCCCGTGATCATGTGGCCCGGCTCAGGGAGGGTGTCGTCAGGCACCAGGACCGGTGTCGCCTCCACCTCTGCCTCGGGCTCCGTTGTGACGTTCAGGTCCTCGCCCAGGCCTCCGGAGAGGTAGCTTCCCTCGTAGGTCGTAGGGGCGGGGCCGGACTTGTCGCCCCAGCCGATGTCGACACCCGCACCGGGGTGGTCCCGGCCCGTGTCGCCGTCCTCGTCACCGCTGGACGTCGGGACGACGCCGGTGCCGTACTCGCCCCCGAGCGTGACGCTGCCGGTCATCTGGCCGCTTCCGGCCCCTGGCGTGTGGACGTCGGGTCCGTCGGTCCCGGACCATCCGGTGCTCGGACGCTCGGTGCGCGGACCACCCTCGTCGTCGCTGCTACCCGGCCGACCCGTACCGGAGCCACCCGTACCGGGGTGGTCGGTTCCAGGTCCGTCGGTACCGGGCTCCTCCGTACCGGGCTCCTCCGTACCGGGCTCCTCCGTACCGGGCTCCTCCGTACCGGGCTCCTCCGTACCGGGCTCCTCCGTTCCAGGCTCCTCAGTTCCAGGCTCCTCCGTACCGGGCTCCTCCGTTCCAGGCTCCTCCGTACCGGGCTCCTCCGTACCGGGCTCCTCCGTTCCAGGCTCCTCGGTACCAGGCTCCTCAACGCCACCCGTCAGCAGGTCGTCGACCAGGCCGTCCTCGCCCAGTGCCGCGTCGACGACCCCGGCGACGTCGGCGTCAAGGAGCGATCCGACGATGCCCTCGCGGCCGACGAGGTCGCCCACCAGGCCCTTGCCATCGCTGGCGGCACCGGCGTCCGCTGCATCAGCTCCCGTACCTGCCGGGGCACTCCCGACCGCGTCGAGGTCACCGCGTGCGACGGGCGCCTCCTCTACCGAGTCGGCAGTTCCCTGGGTGACTGGATCCAACAGACCTTCCTCGGCGGCGTGCGCGGAGGAAGCGCCGGCGACCATGAGGCCGCCCGCGACAAGTGCCGTGTAGAGCACGCGTCGGAAGTTCTTGTCCATGAGTCTCTCCTAGCCAGGCGTGGAGCCGACGGCAGATGCACCGTCGGGCGATGCCGCACGTGAGGGCGCGGCCCAGCCAGGTCAGGCAGGAGAGACAGGGATATCCGTGTAGCTGCTCGAGAGCTTCGCGCGCGCCTCGTCGGTCGCTGCGCGCCAGGACCGGGCCCGGAAGATCAGCAGGGCGGAGAGCACCGCGATGAGCTCGCCGCCCGGCACCTTGAGCTGGGGCGCACCGCCGCCGAGGAGGCCCGCGGCACCCGCGGCCACCGCGTTGCCGGCGCCGCCGGCACCGAACGGGAGCTCCCCGCCGAGGAGACCGGGGCCGCCCGAGTGGACGACGTCCTCCGTCGCGGCGGTCAGCGCCACGGCCGATGCGGCGGCGCCCACGGGGGCGCTCACCTGCATCAGGTCGAGCATCGCGTGCTGGACCCCGGCAGAGGTCCAGACCACGACTGCGACGTCACCGGGAGCCTGCAGCGACCCCGGGTACGTCGACTCGGTGCCCTCGGCCTGCTCCGCCGGGACCACCGTGCTTGGGTCGTCGGGCCGCGAGGGCTGGACGACGGGAGACTCCGGCACCGGGACACCGGGCACCGGAACGGTCGGCTCGACGATCGGAGCCACGGGCTCGACGATCGGAGCCAGGGGTTCGACGATCGGAGCCACCGGCTCGACGATCGGAGCGACGACGTCGACGACCGGGGTCAGGACCGGGTCGAGAAGGTCCGTGACGGGGGTGGTGACGGGCTCGAGCGCTCCCACGACCGGAGTGGTCACGCCGCCCACGACGTCGGTCACCGGGGAGACCAGGTCGACGACGGGCGTCAGCACGCCACCGGTGACGGGGGCCAGGGACTCGGTCACCGGCTTGACGACTTCGCCGACCTGCTCGGCGACCGGCTTGAGGACCGGGTCGAGGATCGGGTCGGAGACCTGCTCGACGATCTCGGTCACCTGCGCGACCGGCTGCTTGGTGACCTGCGCGACGGCGTCACCCACCGGCTTCGTCACCGTCTCGCGGACGGGCTCCGTCAGCGGCTCCAGCACGCCGCCGGTGACCTTCTCCACCGTGCCCTGCACGGTGCTGGTGACCGGATCGGCCACCGTCCCGGCAGCTTCGGGCGCCGGCTCCGGGGCCGGGGCGACGGGCTCCGCCACGGCGGCGGGCGCCTCGTGCGGCGCAGGCTCGGCAACCGGGTCGGACGCGGGAGCCGTCGGCTCCGGGGCGGGCGGCTCCGTCGCCGCCGAAGGGCTGTCCGCCGTGTCCTGGCCGGCCGCGGTCCTGGTCAGCCCGAGCAGGTCGGTGGTGCGTGTGACGGTCTGCGTCGTCGCGTCGACCGTGTCGCTGAGAGCCGCGTCGAGCGGACCACGTTCCGTTGCACTCGAAGGGGCCGCGAGGGTGACGCCGAGCGCCAGGCCCGCCGCGCCGAGGGCCACGGTTCCGACGGCGCGCGCGACAGCACGACGGAGGTGATCCCCCGTGCTGGTCAGCGCGTCCTTCGACATCGGTCTCCCGGCTCTCCGGCCCCTGGCGGGGCCGCTCTCAGAGATGCATGCACATTCAATCTGGTGGGGCTTCCAGAGATCGGCAACTGCAGACCTGCGGTTTGCGGATCGCGAGTTTTGTGCTTAGGAACTGCGACATGTCAGGAGAGGCGCGCCATCTCGCCCTTCCCGCGCTTATCCACACTATTGGAACACGGTGGAGGGACCCTGCGGGTGAACTCTCAAATCACCCCACAGTGGCCCCGAAGACGAGGCCGAGCACGTAGGTGACGCCCGCCGCCCCGAGGCCGATGGCGATCTGGCGCAGCGCCCGCGTGAGCGGCGAGGTACCCGACAGCAGCCCGACGACGGCACCCGTCACCAGCAGCGCGAGCCCGACGAGAGCCGTGGCGACGACCACTGCCGCGAGGCCGTCGAGGCCCAGCAGATAGGGCAGCACCGGAACCACCGCGCCCGACGCGAAGAAGCAGAAGGACGAGAGCGCCGCACCCCAAGCGGTCCCGTGCGTCTCGAGATCGTCGGCGTCGGCCGTCGAGCCCGCCGCAGGCTCCTCGTGCACCCGCAGGAGCGGCCCCCGCTGCTCCACGGGCGTGACGGCGAGCCTGGCGAGCACCGCGTCGGCGTGCGCCGTCGCGTCCTCGATGCTCATCCCCCTGGCGCGGTACACGAGCGCCAGCTCGTTCGCGTCGACGTCGAGGTGCGGCAGTGCGGCATCGGCCTCCGCCGACGGCGACGACGCCTCGAGCAGCTCGCGCTGCGAGCGCACCGACACGAACTCCCCCGCCCCCATCGAGAGTGCGCCCGCGAGGAGACCGGCGAGCCCGGACAGCAGCACGGTGCTCGTCGCCACACCGGACGCGCCGATGCCGAGCACCAGCGCGAGGTTCGACACGAGCCCGTCGTTCGCACCGAACACGGCGGCGCGGAACGTGCCGGAGAGCCGGTTCCGGCCTCTGGTGGCCAGCGCGCGCACCACTTCCTCGTGGATCTGCTCGTCGGCGGCCATGGTCACCGTCGCATCGGCGTCGTGCGCGTACGACGACCGGGCCTCGGCGCGCTGCGCTAGCGCCAGCACGAAGACGCCGCCGAAGCGGCGCGCGAGGAACCCGAGCGCGCGCGTGCGCAGGTCGCCGCGTACGGGCGCGCCGACGTCGGGACCCAGGAGGTCGAGCCAGTGCGACTCGTGCCTCTTCTCCGCGCGCGCGAGCGCGAGCAGGATCTCGCGCTCCTCGCCGGTGCGCCGCCCGGCGAGGTCGCGATAGACCGCTGCCTCGGCTCGTTCGTCCGCGAGCAGGCGCCGCCACCGCCGGATGTCGGCGGGGGTCCGACGGCGGGACGGGTGCAGCTCCTGCGCGCGCTCGGCGGGTGTCGGAGTGCCGGCGGACGGTCGCGAGGTCGGGTCGGAGGGTAGGTGAGGCACTACGTCATCATGCCCACGGATCGCGGGGCGCGGGTTTCGTGGCTCCAGTACGCGATCTTCGCTCCGCCGAACTCTGTGCCCGGTCAGGCCCGAACGTGCCGTTCCCCGGCCTGCCGTACGGATTCTCGGGCAGAAGGAGGCACAATGGACGCCGTGATCATCGTCAGCACGCACGGGTCGGCCGCACCCGGCGGCGCGATCGGATGGGCGTGGATCAACCACGCGGGCGGTCAGTTCGACTCGGGCGGCGCTGCCCGGGGGAACGACCAGGTCGCAGCGCTCTCGGCCCTGCTGCGAGCCATCGAGGCGCACCCGGGTGACGAGCCCTTGCTCGTGGAGTCCGGCTCGCAGTACGCCATCCGATCAGTGTCCGAGTGGTCCGAAGGATGGAAGCGCAACGACTGGCGTTCCCCGTCCGGCGACCCGGTCCCGAACCTCGACCTGGTGCAGGGCATCGACCGCGCCGTCATGGAACGCACGGGCCCGGTCCGGTTCCACTGGGTACGGGGGCACGTGGGCAACCCGTACAACGACCGCGTCGACCAGCTCGCCGGTTTCGCCGCGGAGGAATGGGACGCGGGGCGGGGCGGCGTCGGTGAGATGCTCGTACCCGACGCCGGGATGATCCCCGACGCAGAGCTGCGCCGCGCCGGCTTCACCGCCGAGCCGCCGGAGGTTCCGGTCCGGGTGACGCCGCCGGCCCCGGCCGGGACGAGCGCCGGGCGGACCTGGGTGGCGGAGACCCTGTTCGACTGAGAGATGGTCGACCGAGAGACGTGTCAGACCCCCAGGTCACTTGGGTGACCTGGGGG
>NZ_JBHXBG010000016.1:0-51179 GCF_042726755.1 Promicromonospora sp. NPDC060271
CTCTAAGAGGTCAATTCGGCAGCGGCTTCCGTCAAGCGAAGGGCACTGCTACCAGGGTCTTGTCGTCGTGGAGCTTGGCACGAGGCCAGCGGCTGCCGTTCGGGTCCGTGTCTTCGGCGTCCTGGATCTGTCGCAGAACACGTTCGGGTCCGTGCTCGTTGGCCGCCTTGTAGACGCCGCCCCACGTGGTTGCTCCCGGATGCCGAAGGACGTCGACACCATCACTGGCAAGCACCACGGCTGTGACACCCGCTCTTGGCTCGGAGCTCGTGAGCCCGTGTTGACCTGCTGCTGGCTCGGCTCCCGCAATCCAGTAACCGCCTGGCCGGTTGACGTGCCGCGCCTGCTCGGCCTGCAGCTCCATGAGCGTCGCCCGGTGTTCTTCCCCGTAACCATGCCCAGCGGCCAAGCCTTCTTGGTACCGGGCGCGTTCGCGGGTAGCAACGGAGTCCAAGCGCTCGTCGGTGTGGACCGCCTCTGTGCCGTCGCTGTGGAGCACTACTACGTAGCTATCCCCGAGGACGTATGTCTCCAACGCATCATCCGACCAACGCGCGAGAGCAATGGTGCTGGTAGGCGTGGTTCCGGGCGTCAGTCCGTGGGTGTCACGCACAGCACGGATGGCTTCCTCGACGGCGTCAGTCAGGGCACCGCCAAGCGGAAGTACCACACTGAGCACTCGCCCGAGCTGCTCGGCGTACCAACCCGGGTCGTGCGATCGATCTCCGGCGAATGACGTCGCACCGTCGAGCACTACGGCGAACTGATCGCCGATCACGTACCGGTCCTGGTTGTTCGTGCCGCCCACGAGAGTCGCGTGAAGCGCCTTACGCGACGTGCTCACGAGTGAACCTTCGGGCCCCAAAGGGCGGTCGTGTCCTCGACGGTTGTGCCGTCAAACTTGCTAGTCACCACCAGGGAGAACGGGTCATCGCCTACGGCGGTGTAAAGCTCAGAGAGGTTACGCCGGAGATACTCCACTGCCCCGACCGACCCGATCGCATGCACACCCGCGACGACGAGCAGCACTCTGCCGCGTCGGTTCAGCCGGGCCACATAGGCGATGTCTCGGGCGGGGTCGTCAATGTCAAAGGGAGAGACGAACACGTCGCCGGTCGTCTGGTCGGTGATGACCCATCGACCCTCGGCGTCGGGCTTGAACGTGAGGTGCGGGTCAGCCTCGATCGCTTCGGCGGTGACATGGGAGGACTTGGGCCCGCAAATCGCTACGGCGTCGACGGGTGGGTCCCATTCACCGGTGGTTGGTATCTGGAAGATGTCAGAGGCGAGGCTGAGCGATTCGAGCATCCCTGTCATGCGCTGTGCGGCCGTGTCGTCTTCAGCAGCTATAACGCCGTTGGGGCGATCCCCGATCGCTCGGAGTGGGATTGCCACGGTGACAGGCCCGACGCCGAAGAAGGCGCGCTCGACGGGCGGCGCGCTCTTGCGGAGTTGGGTGATCCGCCCCTTTGAGATACCGACCTTGTTCGCGACCTCGGTGTACGACATTCCGAGTTCGTCATGGGCTCGGTCGATCGCTGCCTTGCGAAGACGCGCGAGCTCGGTGGTTCGCTGGCCATAAACCACCAGAAGCTCCGTGGCGCGCCGGGCCTGACGGATGGGGTCAGCATCCGTTCTGACGTGCTCGAAGTCCTCTGCGCTCATGCCTCCCGAGTTTAGACCCCTTGACGGCGCGCCAGATCGGGTCTACCTTCGTGTTTAGACCCCTCAATTTCGAGCGGTCGGCGAGCGGGGTCGGAGTTTAGACCCCTCAACATTGGAGACGTTCAGATGGCGACGTTCGCAGTGGACAGCAACCGACAGCAGATGATGGCGACCGGCGTTGTGGAGCCGGTCAACGAGTGGATCGAGACGGCCGACGGCAAGCGTCGTCCGGGCGACATCCAGGCCCGGGACGAGAACACGGGTGCCCCGCTGTGGGGTGTCGAGGTGGTGTACCAGTCGGTGTCGTGGGGTCGGGTCTCCACGGAGTCGGTCAAGGTGACGGTCCCGGCGCGCGAGATGCCCGCCCCGTCTCTGTTCTCCCCGATCAAGTTCGAGGACCTGGTTGCCTCGGTCCGCGTCGACAAGCGCAACAACGGTCTGTCGACCTCGTGGGAGGCGTCCGGCATCGCGGAGATGTCCGGGGCCAAGGTCCAGCCCAAGGCGGCCTGACCCATGAGCACCAACACGGTGTCGTCGGGGGTGGCGGAGGCTTCGGTTTCCGCCCCCTCGACGGGGGAGGCGCTGCGGTTCGCGGCCTATGTCGTGGACCTGATCGGGACGGGGCGTGTCGAGTACGTCAGCGTCGAGGGCACGAAGCTGCACCTGACCACGCTGGACACTCTCGCGGTCGAAGCGGCTGTGCACCTGCTCGGCTTGAAGTCGACGCTGAGCCGGGATCGCGTGGACGTCGAGCCGGACGAGCGCCGCCCGGAGGGCTATTCGTCCTGGATGGGCACCTCGGGCCCGTTCTCGGTGTACCTGTCCGCGCCGCTGGCCCTGGGGGCACTGCCCCAGCTCGCCCCTCGGGACTGGTCCGCTGCCGGGGTGGCTGCCTGATGTCCCGCGCCGAGTCGCTGGCGAACGCCGCGACCTACCTGTCCGAGGCCGTGACCGCCCTGGGTGGTGCTGCCCGGACCCTCGACCGCTCCGGACTTTTCGGCACCGCCGAGCAGGTCCAGGGCATGCACGAGCAGGCAGAAGACCTGCACACGCAGGTCAGTCTCGCGGCGTCGACCGCGCACCGGGCCGAGCGCCCCGAGTTCTACGACGAGTCCGGCCGCTGGATCGGCCGGCAAAACCGGAAGGGACAGAGCTGATGGCACTGGACGAGACGACACGGCAGGTCAACCGGCGTGCGGTCCGGGCGCTGGAGACCTCGCTGCACTGGCTCGGGGAAGCCCACGGGGACATCCACCTGGGTATCGAGCCGCTGGCCGACCTGAGCCGGGTCACCAACGCACACGACCCGGCCCTGGAGAACCTTCAGAACCTGGCCGTCAAGGTCCGCGAAGCCCGCGAAGACCTGGCCCGCCGCCTGACCGCTGAGAGCGAGGACCGCTGATGTTCAACCGACGGATCACCAAGAAGGACTACCCGGAAATGCTCAACGGGATGGGCAACGACCTGGAGACCACCCGCGTCATGGTCACCCGCATGCAGGGCTGGGTCACCGATACCGGTCTCGACCAGGACCTCGCCCAGGCCCTCGGTAGTGCCGCTACGGCCGTCAAGGACGCGCACGAGGCCGCGCACAACGCCTGGCTCAGGGTCAACGACGAGCTCGAGAAGGAGACACGAGACCGATGAACACTCTGGCCACGGGCGGCATCCGTACCGCCTGGAACTCGAAGATCACCACGGCCCGCGCCCGGCTCCGCGCCGTCACGGTGGACCGTCCCGGCTGGGCTGGTCGCCTCTGGCGGGTCCTGGCGTGGATCGCCTTCCGGATCTGGATGTTCGCCCGTGGCCTGTTCACCTGGGCGGGCAAGCACCCCCTCCCCGTGACCCTGGGTGTCCTGCTCGCGTTCGCGTGGTGGGGTGTCCTGACCCTGGCCGACCTGCCCGGCGACCGCATCACCGGACCGGTCCTCCTGGTCGCGGTGTTCCTGCTGCCGGGCCTGTTCATGGGCACCTGGGCCATGCTCGCCCCGCGCCGGTACCTGCTGACGATGTACGCGTGGAAGGTCCGCGACGCCTGGCCCAAGGTCGCGCAGTCCTGCGGCCTGTCGACCCGTCGCCCGGACGGCACCACCGTCATTTCCAAGCTGGTGCACGTACGCCGTGCCCCCGGGGCGGTGGTGCTGCGGATCGAGACCTACACGGGCCAGACCCCGGACGACCTGTACCGGGCTGCCCCGGCGATCTGCACCGCGTTCCGCGCCCACGGCTTCGAGCCGTCCAAGGTCAAGCCCGGTGTGCTGGACCTGGGGTTGTTCACCACGGCGACCATCGCCCCGGCCGTTGCCTCGGTGCCCGGGGTCGAGAACGCCACCCCGGACAACGTGCCCGTGGGCCGCTCCCGTGCCGGGCTCCCGGCCTGCGTGCAGGTCCGGGGACAACACACCCTCGTCGTCGGTGCCACTGGTGCCGGTAAGGGCTCCGCGCTGTGGTCGGTGGTCGGCAACCTCGCTCCCGCTGTCCCTTCGGGGCTGGTGCAGTTCTGGGGCCTGGACCTCAAGGGCGGCGTGGAACTGGAGATGGGCCGCGCCCTGTTCTCCCGCGTCGCCTACGCCTCCGAGGCTGCCGTCGAGGTTCTGCGTGAGCTGCTGGCCGTGATCGACCGCCGCAAGGAGACCATGCGCGGTCTCTCCCGCCTGCACGTCCCCACCCCCGGCGACCCGCTCCACGTCCTGGTCATCGATGAACTCGCTGACCTGATGGCCTACGCCGAGTTCGACGTGCGCCGCGAGGCCGACCGGCTCATGTCCAAGATCCTGACCCAGGGCCGCGCGCTCGGCGTCGTCGTCCTGGCCTGCGTGCAGAACCCCCGCCAGGAAGCCGTGGGACAGCGCAACCTCTACCCCCAGAAGATCGCCCTGCGCCTGGACTCCGACATCGAGTCGGACATGGTGCTTGGCCCGCAGGCTCGCCTCGCCCCTGCACACGAGATCGGGCAGAGCGAGCCGGGTACCGCGTACTTCGTGGGCGAGGACGGCATGCCGTCGCTGATCCGGTTCGACTACTGGTCCGACGACCTGATCCGCCACGTCGCCCAGACCTACCCCGCACCCGCCCCGGCCGCTCCGGCTGCTCCGGCGCCCCGTGACGGGATGGATGCGGCCAACGCCTGGGCCCGTGCCGGTGGACGCCTGGCCGCCGTCGAGACACCCGACGACGCCCCCGAGACCGCTCCAGCTCCCCGACCGCGCAAGCCTCGCGCTCCCCGCAAGCCCCGCGCCCCTCGCGCGCCCCGCACTGCCCGCCCGGCCGCTGCCCCCGCCGCATCCACTGAGGAGGTCTGATCATGAACCGCACCCCTGGGCCTGTGGCCCGGATCGCGGCCGACTCCCGGCCTGTGCTCGTCTTCACCGTCGTCCTGACCCTCGCCGTCGCGCTGGCCTCGTTCGCCCTGTCCTTCGCCTCACTGAGGGACGCCGCTCTCTGGGGTCGGGTCCCGGAGGCCCTGGCCTTCCTGGTGCCTGTCGTCATCGACGCCTCGGTGCTCGTCTACGGCCTGGTGGCCCTCGTGCTGCGCGACCGTGGGCACTCCTCGGCCTGGGCCTGGACCCTGATGTTCGGGTTCACCGTCGTGTCCATCGGCGCGAACGCTGCGCACGCCTACGACGTTGGCCCGGAACTGCGGACCCTGGTTGGCGTCGTCCTGGTCGCCCTCGCTCCCCTGTCCGTGCTCACCTCGACGCACGCCCTCGCCTCCCTCGTGGTCGCAGACCGCGCCGTCGTCGAGCCCGAGCCCCTGCCTCTGGCGGTGACTGAGGTTGCCGAGGTGCCGGTGCCCGAGGTGGCTGCTGCTGAGCCCGTGCCCGCTATCGAGACCCCCGCCGACCCCGAGCCCGCCCCGGTCCCGGAGCCCGCCCGCGCTCCTGAGCCTCGGCCGGCCGAATCGCCGTCCGCCCCTCCTGCGCCGGTCCTTGGCCCGGTCCGCACTTCCACTCGTCCTCGTACCCGGGTCGCCCCGATGTCCATGCAGAGCACCCTGCCGGGCCTCGACCTGCCGGGGGCGACGGCATGAGCACCGACCGCCTGACCGGCGCTGCCTGCGCCCGGCCCGTGAACGTGGGCCTGCCCTGGATCAGCGAGAACCCCACGGCCTCCGCTCGGGCTGACATGGCCCGTGTCTGCGCCTCCTGCCCCGTCGCTGCTGCCTGCGCCCGCGAGGTCGCCAGCAAGGAAACCACGGCCGGTTTCTGGGCCGGTGCTGACCGCAACGACGCTATCGCCCCTGATGTCCCGAGTGGTCGCCCGGTGCAGGGGACCTTCAACCTGCCCGGCCTGGAGGTGGCTGCCTGATGGTCTCGTTCCGCACCGACCTCGACACCCGTACCGGTGGCCTGTCCGTCGATGACGCTGCACGTGCTGCGCGCGACATGGCCCGGGCCAGTGCCGAGGCGAACGGGGTCTGCACCTCCCCCATCGTGCGTGCGGTGCACGACCGCGAGACCGGCACCACCCAGCTCGTGCCGATCCCGTGTGGCTCCACCCGTGAGGCCAAGTGCAAGGGCTGCGCCGACAAGGCTCGTCGTCTGCGGATGTACCAGTGCCGTGAAGGCTGGCACCGCGACGACGAGCCCGAGCGCCCCGACACCGACACCGACACCGACTCGGGCGACGACGAGAACAACGACAAGAAGCCCGCCCGGGCCACGGCTGAGGGCCCCGACCGCACCACGCGGTCTACCTCGCGCCTCCCCGATGTCCCTGAACTGCCCACCCGCAAGATGGACGGCTCCACCGTGGGTCGCACGTTCACCGACCCCAAGACCGGGCAGACGTTCCGGCCCTCGATGTTCCTCACGCTCACGCTCGGCTCCTACGGCCGCATCACGCCCGGTACCGGTGTCCCCGCGAACCCGGACCGCTACGACTACCGCACCGCGGCTCTCGACGCCCTAATGTTCTCCCGCGTCGTGGACCGCTTCATCCAGAACCTCCGACGCTGCGCCGGGTACAACGTCCAGTACTTCGCCGCCGTCGAACCGCAAAAGCGCCTCGCGCCACACCTGCACGCCGCGATCCGGGGCACCATCCCCCGCGCGATCGTCAAGCAGGTCGCCGCCGCGTCCTACTTCGCCGCCTGGTGGCCGCCGTGCACCGACGCCGATGTCGTCTACTCCGAGCACGACGTCGCCCCGGTCTGGGACGAAGACACCTCGAGCTACCGCGACCCCCACACCGGCACGGCCCTGCCGACCTGGAAGACCGCGACAGACAAGCTCGTGCACCCCGCCCACGTCGTACGCCTCGGCAAGCAGGTCGACGTCAAGGGCCTGTTGGGTGGCACCCCCGACTCTGACCGGGCGGTGCGGTACCTGTGCAAGTACCTGACCAAGTCCGTCGCGGGCACCTACTCCGGTCACGAGCTTGACGCCGACGACGACGCTCCGACCGCTCAGCAGGTCGCCTACGACAAGCACATTGATCGTCTCCACGCTCACGTGAGGGTGTTGCCCTGCGGTCCCGCCTGTGCGAACTGGCTGCGGTACGGAGTCCAGCCGAAGAACGCCGGTCCTGGTCTCCAGCCTGGCAAGTGTCTGTCCCCAGCTCACGAGCGGGACAACCTCGGTCTCGGTGGGCGCCGGGTCCTGGTCTCGCGGGGCTGGTCGGGCAAGACCCTGACCGAACACCGCGCCGACCGTGCCGCTGTCGTGCGTCAGGCCCTCGAAGCTGCCGGGGTCGAGGCGGAGGAAGCTGACCGGCTCTCGACCACGCAGGAGACCACTGATGGGCGCGCTCGGTACGTCTGGCGGGAACCCGAGGCAGGGACCTACACCTACGCGGCCGTGATCGCCGCGAGCTTGCAGGAACACATCCGTCGTCGCGCGCAGTACGACGCGGCGAAACAGGCCATCGGCCAGGGCCTACCGGGTCCACCTGGGTCTGTGGATAGCCGTTCGGCAACCGCCACCGTGGCGGCTTAGAGAAGGGGCAGGGGTCATGAGGAACACGAAGAACCGGCAGGCCAGAGAGCCCAACCAGCTCCCGCGTATCGAGTCGCTATGGACCATCGAGGAAGTCGCGGACTTCCTGCGTATCCCCGTGGCCACGCTGTACCGGTGGCGCACCATGGGCACCGGCCCGACCGCATTTCGCGTCGGCCGTCACCTGCGCTACAACCCGGACACCGTCCGGTCCTGGCTCATGGAAAGTGCCGCCTGATGGGCTCCGTCGAGAAGCGCACCCGGACTCTTAAGAACGGCAAGGTCAAGACCTTCTACCTCGCCCGTTGGCGCGAGCCCGGCACGGACCGGCAGCCGTCGAAGTCGTTTCCGAAGAAGGGCCTCGCCGAGGACTACGTCATCGCGATGGAGGGCGACAAGCTCCGTGGCGAGTACATCGCTGCCGATGCTGGCAAGGTCACCTTCAAGGAGTACGCCGACGATTGGCTCAGTTCACAAACGTTCGATGCTTCGACGCACAACGCCGTGGAACTGCGCCTGCGCCTCCACGCCTACCCGGTCCTTGGGTCCAAGTCGCTCGCGTCCCTCAAGCCCTCGACGATGCAAGCATGGCTCAAGAGCCTCAGCAAGCTCGCCCCGTCCTACCAGCAAGTCATCTTCACGAACGTCTCGGCCGTTCTGTCGGCTGCGGTGGCCGACGAGATGATCAGGAAGAACCCCTGCAAGGCACCATCGGTGAGCCCTCCCAAGGCAACCCGTCGACGTGTCGTGCCGTGGGAGCCGAAGCGGGTTCTCGCGGTCCGTGCTGAGCTGCCCGAGCGCTACCAGCTCGTGGCGACGCTCGCCGTTGGTCTCGGGCTCCGACAAGGCGAGGTGTTCGGCCTGGCGGTTGAGGACGTGGACTTCCAGCGGGGCCGGGTGACCGTCAACCGACAGGTGAAGCTCTACAACGGAAACCGCCAAGCGTTTGCCCTACCGAAGTTCGAGAAGGTCCGCGAGGTTCCGCTGCCCGAGTCCGTGCACGATGCATTGAACGACCACCTGGCGAAGTATCCGGCCGTGTCCGTGACTCTCCCCTGGAAGACCACGGATGGCCCGCCGACGACGGCAAACCTCGTGATCACATCGCGTGAGAGCAAGGCGCTCAACCGGAACTACTTCAACCCGTTCATCTGGAAGAAGGCACTGGAAAAGGCTGGTGTCCCTGTCGAGCGGGACAACGGCTGCCACATGCTGCGCCACGTGTACGCGAGCACGCTCCTGCACGACGGCGAGAGCATCAAGGCCGTCTCCGAGTACCTGGGTCACTCGGACCCCGGCTTCACGCTGCGGACGTACACGCACCTCATGCCGGGCAGCGACAAGCGCACACGGAAGGCCGTCGACTCGTTGCTTCGTGTAACCAGTGTGGAACTCCCGCCCGAAACCGAGGCGTCTGCCCAGGTCAGAGGCTAAATCACTGTCTGACCTACGACATCTGATCGCTGGTCCCTCGTGACCTGCTGAGATGCCCCGAAACGGCGGCTGACCTGCACACACGTCTTGCGACGTCGTGCAGTGTCGGTCGCCGTTTCTCGTGCTCCGGTGTAACTGCCGTGTCATTTCCCAGGTCGCTCGGTCGCCACATCGTGCTCCTCACGAAGCCGGTCGCGCTCACGAGCCGATTCCTTCCGCGCGCGCCACGACTCGCGGATCGCGATGTACAGAGCGATCAGAAAGATCAGGACCGCTCCGACGGCGCCCAGTACCTCTGCCCATCGCGCCGCCCACCCGATCAACTCGGCCGGTCCCTCGAACTGCATGAGCTGATCCCCTGTCTCGGTACGCTCGCCAGGTCCGGACAACCGGCTCCTGCCGGGCCGGCCTCGCCTACACGCTACTGGAGACACCGGCGCGGCTGAAGGCCTGCCACAGCGATCTCTGCTGGAAAGGGGCACGCGATCGCTGCACGATGAGGTGATGGCACAGTCCACCGCACAGTCCACGACACCTACTGTCCGAGCGCTGACCATGAACGTGTTCGGCCCCGGCAACCCCGGCTGGGACCAACGGCATCCGCTCATCGGCGAGACGATCCGCGCCCTCGACCCCGACGTCGTCGCGCTCCAGGAGGTGCCCGTCGACGCGCCGGAGGTCCTGGAGCGCCTGATCGGGCCGGGCTATCACCTCACGCACTTCTCCCGCCCGTCGAACGACGGCGTCGCGGGCACCCTCGCTACCCGCTGGCCCCACCGGCTCGTCACCGAGATCGACCTGCGCATCAGTAATCGCAGCCGCCGCACCCTGCCCTGGTGTGCCGCCGTCCTCGTCGAGCTCGACACACCTCTCGGCCCGATGCTCGTGGTGCACCACAAACCGAGCTGGCCCCTCCCGTTCGAGCTGGAACGTGAGGAGCAGGCGGTGCTCGTCGCGCGGGCGATCGAGGAGCACCTCGGCAGCCGCGACGTCCATACGCTGGTGCTCGGCGACTTCGACGCCGCTCCCGACTCGGCCAGCATGCGGTTCTGGCGGGGCCGGCAGCCGGCGCGGCATCTGAGCGTCTGCTACCAGGACGCCTGGGAGTACGCACACCCCGACGATCCGGGCCATACGTTCGAGCTGGCCAACCCCCTGGTCCGCGACGGCGATTTCGGTACGGCGGTGTCGCGAAAGATCGACCACGTCCTGGTCCGCAGCGGGCTGCGCGGTCCGACCCTGGCCGTCGCCGACTGCCGGCGGGTCCTGGACCGCCCCGTGGACGGGGTGTGGGCGAGCGACCACTACGGCGTCGTCGTCGATCTGGTGGCGCCGCCGGGATGACCAGGCACCTGCTGCCAGGACCGACGTCATCCTGGCAGCAGGTGCATGGTCAACCGCGGTCGGCCACCGGCTCGAACCGGTCGTGCACCGTCTGGCACACCCCCTCGCCGTGCGTCAGCCCGGGCAGGTCCCGCTGCAGCGCGGCGACGCTCCCTGCCGGGATCTCGCCCCGCAGGACGGCGGTCCCTGCCCCGGCGTCCGACTCCATCGGCATCCCGCCCAGCCGTCCGACCAGGGACGTGACCGAACCGACGACGTCGTCCGGCATCTCGATGACGAAGCGGTGGACCGGCTCGCACACCACCGTCCCGGCCCGCCGGACGGCGGCGGCGAGCACGCGCGGCGTCAGCCCGCGGAAGTCGGCACCCGTGCTGGACATCGCCTTGTTGAACTTCTGGTGCATGTGGCTCTGCCGGGGCGCGTAGCCCGAGTGCGTCATGACCACCCGGGCGTCCGGGACGGGCCACCGCAGGGACCCGCGGGCCAGCTCCCGGCGCACGGTGTCCTCGACGGCGTCGAAGAAGGCCGGCGGCATCGAACCGCGTTCGCACTCCAGGTCGAACGTGACTCCCGACCCGGGCGGCACGGGTTCCACCCGCAGCCCGATCGTGGCCAGGAACTCGTTGCCGTCCTGCTTCTTCACCTCGAGCGCGTGCCCGGTGCCGACCAGCCGTTCCTGGCGTGCCGTGCGCACCTCCCCGAACCGCGCGTCCACGGCGTACTCCCGCTGCAGGACGGCGGCGAGCACCTCCCGCTGGACCTCGCCGTACAGCGAGACGGTGACCTCCTCGCCGCGCCGCCGCACGCGGATCAGCGGGTCCTGCTCGGCCAGCTCGGTGAGCGCGGCGTACAGCCGGCCGCGGTCACCCGGGGCGACGCCGACCACCGTCTCGTACGACGGCGGCGGGAACTGGCTCGCCCGCTCGTCCCCGGGCAGAGCGCGCCCGACGACGTCGCCGACCCGCGCCGCCGAGAGCCCCTGCACGACGGCGATCTGGCCGGCCGCGGCCTGGTCCCGCGGTTCGAGCGACCCACGGTGGGCGACGCTCAGACCCGTGACCCGCTCGGCCCTGCCGTGCCCCAGGTCGATCTTGTCCCGGACCCGCAGCGCGCCGGACCGCATCCGGACGAAGGTCCGCTTCCGGCCGCCCTCGCGGTCGATCGCGAAGACGACGCCGGACGGCCTGTCCGCGCGCCCGGAGCTGTCCGCAGCCGCTTCGGTATCGGCGTCCTCCTCTGTCGGGACCCGGTCCACCACCGGCAGGTACTCCCCCAGCGCGGCAGCGAGCTCGGGTACACCGGCGCCCGTCACAGCCGACCCGAACAGGACGGGGTGGGCGGCGCCCTGCCGCGACTCGCCCGTGAGCCAGGCGCGCAGACCGTCGTCCGGCAGCGGCACCACCCGGGCGGACGGCGTGCCGGCGGCCACCACCCGCTGCACCGGCAGCACGTCGGGAGTGAGGCGGCGTGCGACGGCGTCGGCCACGGCGTCCGGGCGGGCCCCACGCCGGTCGATCTTGTTGACGAACACGATCACCGGCAGCCGCAGCCGCTGGAGGGCGCGCATCAGGACGAGGGTCTGCGCCTGCACGCCCTCGACGGCGGACAGCACGAGCACGGCGCCGTCGAGCACGGCGAGGCTGCGGTCCACCTCCGCGATGAAGTCCGGGTGGCCCGGCGTGTCCAGCACGTTGACGGTGACGTCCCCCGCGGGGAAGGACGCGACCGAGGCGCGGATGGTGATGCCGCGCTCACGCTCCAGCGCGAGCGTGTCGGTGGTGGTGTCGCCGCGGTCCACGCTGCCCGGGCGGTCGATCACGCCCGCTTGGTGCAGCAGGCGTTCGGTCAGGCTGGTCTTACCGGCGTCGACATGGGCGACGATCCCGAGGTTGAGGTACGACAAAGGCAGTCACGTCCGTTGTGCGGAGGGTCAGGGCACGGGGCGTGACAGCCGTCATCGGGGTTCCTTTTCGCTCGGGAGGACACCACGATGCTCCGGGCCGCGCGGTCGGGGCAACGGTTTTTCTGGTGACCGCACAACCGGCTCGTCATCGTGCGACCTGCAGCTCCTGGACCCTGGCGGACGCCGGTGCCGGTGCCGCCGCCGAGACCCCTGCGGACGCCGACGCCGCACGCGCCACCCGTTCCGCCCGCCGGGTCCGGGGCGGCAGCTGCCCCGCCAGCACCGCCGCGAGCGCCAGCGCGAAGCCGGCGACCTGGACCCCGGACAGGCTCTCGCCGAGCGCCCCGACGCCGATCACCGCCGCGACCATGGGCGAGAGCGGGGCGAGGAACGCGACGGAGGTGACCGGCAGGCGTCCGATGCCGCGGAACCAGAGCACGTAGGCGACGAGGCCGCCCACCAGGCCGAGCCAGAGGTAGCCGAGTACCGCCCGGCCGTCGACGGCGGGCGGCAGACCCTCGGCGACGAGGGTGACGGGGACGAGGAACAGGCCGCCCGCGGTCAGCTGCCAGCCCGCTGCGGAGACCGGGCCGACGCCCTCGGGGCGTCCCCAGCGCTTGGTCAGGGTGACGCCGAGCGCCATCGAGGCGGCGCCGGCCAGTCCGGCGAGGACACCTGCCGCGTCGAGGCGGGCGCCCGGGCCCAGCACCACGAGCCCGACGCCGACGACGCCCGCGACACCCCAGGCGACCCGGCGCACGGACAGTCGTTCCCGGAGCACCGGCACGGCGAGCAGCGCGACGAACAGGGGGCCGACGGCGCCGAGCGTTGCCGCGACGCCGCCGGGCAGCCGCTCGGCGGAGATGAACAGCATCGGGAAGAAGAGCCCGATGTTGAGCGTGCCGAGCACCGCGCTCTTCCACCACCACGCGCCGTGGGGCAGTGCCCGGGCCGCCGAGCCGTTCCGCACGGCGGTCGCCCGGCCGAGCGCGGCGCCGATCGCGACGGCGGCGAGCCCGGCGGGCAGCGCACGGGCGAGCCCGGCGAAGAGCGGGTGCCCGGCGGGGAGCATCTCGGTGGTGACGAAGTACGTGGTGCCCCAGACCGTCGGGGCGAGCGCCGTGACGGCGGTGAGGGCGGCGACGGCGGTGAGCGCCGCCGTCCGGCCCTGGCGGTGGCCTTGCCGGAGTGTCGTGGTGTCCATGTGCTCCAGTCTTCGCCTGCAGCTACCGATGAGTCCAACACATCCTTTTCATGCGATCGATCGTGATGCACGATTGATCGCATGGAGCTCCAGCAGATGCGTTACGTCGTCGCGGTCGCCGAGACGTCGAACTTCACGCGGGCGGCGGAACGCTGCCACGTCGTGCAGTCGGCGCTGAGCCACCAGATCAAGCGGCTCGAGCACGAGCTCGGCGCCGCGCTCTTCGCCCGCACGAGCCGCCAGGTGCGCCTGACGGCGGCGGGTGAGGCGTTCCTGCCCGCCGCCCGGCAGGCGCTCGAGGCCGCCGAACGCGCCGCGGCCGACGCGGCGGCCACCGTCGGCGAGGTGCGGGGACGGCTCAGCGTTGGCGTCATCCCGACGGTCGCCGCCGTCGACGTGCCGGCTGCCCTGCGTGACCTGCGCGGCAGGCATCCGCAGGTGCGTGTCTCCCTGCGCACCGGCCCGAGCGAGCTGCTGACGACCGACGTCGCGGCCGGGCGGCTCGACGTCGCGTTCCTCGGGCTGCCCAGCTCCGCCCGGCCGAGCGGTGTGCACCGCCACGAGCTGGCCCGCGACCGCCTGGTCGCCGTCCTCGCCCCGGACCACCCACGGGCGAGCGCCGAGGGCCTTGCCCTCGCCGACCTCGCCGCCGAACCGTTCGTCGACTTCCCGTACGGGTCGGCCGGACGGGCCCAGACCGATCAGGCCTTCGCTCAGGCCGGCCTCGGCCGCGACGTCGCCTTCGAGGTCACCGACGCGCCCCTCATGGCCCAGCTCATCCGGCACGGGCTGGCGATCGGCTTCCTGCCCTCCACGTATCTCCAACGAGCGCCCGAGCTCGGCGGGCTGGCCACCGCCACGGTCACCGATGCGCCGAGCCGCGTCGAGTACGTCGTCTGGCCCAAGCCGGGGCCCAGCCCGGCGACCCGCGCTTTCCTGACGGCGATCGGGCTCCCGGCCGCACCGGGCGCCGGAGGCTAGCCGCGGCTAAGAGCTGCCTACCGGCGGCACCCCTAAGGCACGACCTCGATCGCCACCGTCACCGTCTGGTTCCTGGCCCGGTTCGCCTCGTCCGTGTTGGGGTACGGCGGGTCGACGTCGCCCGCGCCGGCCACGTCGATCGCGCTCAGCGGGATCCCGCTGCCCGACGAGATGACCTGCGCCGCCGCGAGCGCCCGGGCCAGGCTGACCTCGGCGTTGTCGCGGTAGCGGCTCCCCGGTACGGGTGCGGTGTCGCTCGTGTGGCCGATGACGGTCACCTCGACGTCCTTCAGATCACCGAGCGGCCCGGCAAGGCCGGTGAGCACATCGGCCCCGCTCCGGGAGGTCTCGGCGCCGCCGGCCTCGAACACCGGCTCGCGGAAGGTCACGAGGACGGTTCGTGCGTCGAGCGTGGTGGTCCATCGTCGGTCTCCCAGGGCGTCGCGCACCGCCCGCAGAGCCGCCTCGCGCGACGTCGTTCCGTCCGGGGTCGCCTCGTCCGACGGCGGCGGGGTCGCCGTACGGATCTGGTTCAGCTCGTGCCTCAGCTCGGCGAGCTCCTGGGCCACGGCCGGGTCCGCCTGCTGGTCGGCGGGGCGGGAGGCGAGCGCCCACCCGGTGACGACCCCGCCGCCAGCGAGCAGGAGACAGGCCGCCGCGGCGCCCAGCGCGAGGCCGCCGCCGGTGCGCTTCCCTGACCACAGCGTGCGGATCCGGCGGCGCCCGTCGGCTGCTCCGGCATGCTCCGGGTCCAGGCGCTCGACGCGGGCCCAGCAGGCGTCGGCCCTGACCAGGTCGCCGCGCTGGGCGTGCACGCGGGCCAGCAGGTCCAGGACCGCCACGTCGTCGCTGTCCTCGCCACCGACCCCGTCGAGCAGGTGTCGCGCGGCGTCGTACCGGCCGGCCCGCGCGTGCAGCGCGGCGTCGGCCACCGCGGTCCTGACCGCCGCGGGGTCGGCCCCAGCAGGTCCGGCTGCCTCGACCATGGTGGTCACCGCCCGCCCCCGTTGCCCAGGAGCCCGTCCCCGAGGATCGACGGCGTGGTGCTGCTCCCGCCGCTGCGGTCCACGAACCGGTCGAGCCTCGCGTTGACCCCGGTGAGCCGGTTCAGGTCGCCGGCGGCGACCGCCGAGCGGCCGTCACCCAGGAGGCGCTGCACCTCCCGGCGCGAGTCGCCGTCCAGCTCGCTCTCCAGGGCCGCGAACCGGATCAGCGGAAGCTGCCCGTTGTCCTCGAACACCCGGATCGCGATGGACCGGACCTCGTTGGTCCGCCGCTCGATCACCGTCCGGTTGCCCTGCGCGATGGCGTCCTCGAGCTCGGCCTCGGCCCGCCTGAGCTCGTCCGCGTAGCGGCCGTTGCCGGCCTCCGCGACGACCTCGTTGGCGATCCCCTGTGCCTCGCGCCCCTCTTCGACGACCTTCGGCAGCTCCAGGAGCTCGTCGACCTCGTCCAGGGCCGAGTCGGCGTCGAGCAGCCGGGCCTGGCAGGTCGCCGTCGCGTCCGGGTCCGCCTCCGACTGGCGCAGCAGCCGGTCGATCTCTTCCATGACGCCGTCGGCGTCCAGCCGGTCCAGCCGGGCCAGTGCCTCGACGGCCCGGATCTGCTCACCCTGGCCGCGCAGGTCGTGGTACCTGGCGTCGAGCGCGGCGCGGGCCGCCCGCAGGTCCGCGAGGTCGGGGAGCACCGGGCGGACGAGGTCGACGTCGATCGCGAACTCGGCGTCGAGGAACGGGATGTACGCCTCGGCCTCGATACCGAAGCTGCTGTCGACGCGCACGACCACCTCGACCTCCGTACCGAGGGGCAGGTCGCGCTCGATGTCGTCCGAGCGGACGACGAGCTGGCCCACCACGGTGTTGCGGTCGGCGCGCGCGTGCTCCCCCGAAAGGATCGGGATGCGCAGGAGGCCGGCGCCGGACCGCCGGTCGACCGCCTGTGTGGTCCGCAGGCCGTTGACCCGGCCTGTGCTCGGCAGCTCGGTGTTGCGCCGGACCAGCGGCGCGACAGTGTTGTCGACGAGGCCGACGCCGAGCGAGTGGCTCATGGTCGGGGCGCCGCCCATCCCGCCGCTCTTGCGCTGGTAGGTCAGGCCCGTCTGGTCGGTGGCCAGCTCGGTACCCGCCGGGTCGTGCACCGTCGCCGTGAACGTGTGCGTCGCGATCTCCGGGGCCCTCAGGCGTACGGAGAACGACCCGTCCTGGCGCAGCCCGACGGCCCCCGTGCTCCACGGTGGCATGGTCGTCGTGTTGCGGATCTCGACGGTCCCGCCGGTCCAGTCGGCGACACCGTCCGCCTGGACCCGGCCGCCGAGCAGCGGGTCGGGGTCCAGCCCGGCCGGCGAGTACTCGAGATTCAGCCGCGCACGGCCCGGGGCGGCCGGTGCCGCTGCCCGCACCTCGCGAGGGATGCGCTGGGTCGCCGCGTAGATCGCCGCGCCGCGCGCCACCACCGTCATCGGGTCGAGGCTGTGGTCGAGCGGGATGCCGAGGCCGTCGGCCGGGTCGGCCAGCATCTCGCGCACCAGCGCAAGCTGGGACGAGCCGCCGACCAGCAGCAGCCGCTCGAACGCCGCCGCCGGGATCCCGCTCTCGGCCAGCGACTGGCGGCACAGCCGGATCGAGCTCGCCACCAGCGGCCGCGCGATGTCCGCCAGGTCGTCGCGCGTCAGCTCGCAGTAGAACTCGACGTCACGGCCGGCGTCGACCCTGATCTCCGCCTCGATCTCGACTCTCTCCTGCTGCGACAGCTCGACCTTCGCCGACTCGGCGAGACGCTTGAGCTGCGCGAGCACCCCCCGGTAACGGGGGTCGTCGGCCGTGACGTCGCTCAGTCCGTGATCCTGCTGCAGCCGGGGCAGCAGATGGTCCTCGACGATCGCCCAGTCGATCCGCTTGCCCCCCAGCGAGTTGTCGCCCGCGTGGTTGACCACCCTGAACTCGCCGTCCTCGATCTTCACGACGGCGGCGTCGAACGTGCCGCCGCCGAAGTCGTAGACCAGCCAGAACCCCTTGTCCGGCGCCTCGACGTCGGCCGTGTACGCCCAGACGGCGGCGGTGGGCTCCTGCAGCAGGGGTGCGGCCCGCAGTCCGGCGAGCTCGGCAGCCCTGCTCGTGGCGGCCGTCTGGTCGGCGGTGAACGCGGCAGGCACGGTGATCACGGCGGTCACTATCGACTCGCCCGTGCGGCGCTGCACGTCGAGGCGCAGCGACTTGAGCACCTCCGCCGACATCTCCTCCGGCGACAGGGTGCGGCCCGACGCCTCGAACACCTTGTCCTGGTCGCGGCGGCCCATGCGGAGCTTGAACTCGGCGCACGCGTTGTCGGGGTCGGACACCACCCGCGCGCCGGCCTTCTGCCCGACGAGCACGCTGCCCGTGCGGCTCACGTACACCGCCGACTGTGTGAACTCCAGGTTCTGGGCATTGCGGACCACCTCGGCGCTCGCGCCCCTCGCCTCGGCGACGGCGCTGTTGGTGGTGCCCAGGTCGATCCCGATGTCGATCGTGTCACGCATCGTCGGTTCCTCTCTTCTCTGCCGCTGCCCGCTCCGCGCCTGACCTCTTCGCGCCTGACCTCTCCGGTACCGCCACGATCACCTCGCCCTCCTGGATGACACGCCCCGCGCGGCGGACCGACGGGCGGATCGTCTCGACCACCGTCTCCTCGGTGACGTCCGGGTCGTCCTGGTAGGCCAGCACGCGCAGGTCCATGCCCACGTCGAACCGCAGCCCGTCGTGTCCCTCGACCTCGATCCCGGCCCGGACCAGGCGGTCGTCCGCGGCGGCCAGATACCGGTTCGCCCAGCGCACGGCGCGCGGCGGGTCCTGCTCGGCCGCGGGACCGTCCACCTTGTTGCGGGCGCGCCAGAGCTCCGTCACCAGGCCCGCCAGCACGTCGTCGGGCAGGTCGCCCGGCAGGTCCCCCGGCAGGACGCCGGGTCGCGGGTCGGGCAGCGGGTCCGGCGCCGGGGCGGCCGCCGGGCTCGAGGCCGGACCGGAAGCCGGAGCCGGCTCCGGAGCCAGGTCCGGACCCGGGACTCGAGCCGGGTCTGCGGCCGGGTCCGGAGCCAGGGCAGGCGACGGGATCCGGAACTCGGCCGGGAACCGGTGCTGCCGGGACCAGGCCGACAGGCTGCGGGCGCCGGGCCGGCGTCGTGGTGCGGCGTTCACCCATCCACTCCTCGTATCGGTTGCGACAGCGGTTGCGACGGTGATGGCGACGGCTTCATCGGGTCCGCGAGCCGAAGACCGCCTGGAAGAACTCGACGACCTGCCCGACCAGGCCCACCGCCGTGAACCCGCCGAAGACGGCGAGCACGACGGACCAGATCGGCCCCAGCTCCATCACGTTGTAGACGAACAGCCAGGAGGCCACGCCCCCGACCAGGAAGAAGAAGAGCAGCGGCAGGCAGCCCAGATCGGCACCCGAGCCGGCCCCCGCCGCGCGCCGCGCCTGATAGCCCTCGATGTCCGCGATGTTGTTGTCCAGGAGCGTGGCGACCGATGGCGACGACGCCAGGGCTCTGGCCTCACGGAGCAGGTCGAGGACGGTCTGGGTGGACAGCGCGGCCGGCGCCGTCTCCACGTAGAGGTTGACGAACCCGAGCACGCAGTTGTTGACGGAGCGCGCCACCTCGTCCCGGCAGGCGCCGACCACGTCGTCGTCGTTCCCGAGGACCGCCGCGCAGGTCGCCAGGTCCGACGTCGTCTCCTCCAGCAGGGCCGACGCCGCCGAGAGCCCGGCGGACGGTTCGGCCTCCCGCGCGCTCTCGCAGGCGCTCCGCACCCGGGCCGTCGCGGGCTCGACCGCGGCGCGGGCGGCGTCACGCACCAGCATCGGCTCGAAGCCCGCCCCGCGCAGCACCTTCATCTGGTGCTCCGCCAGCTCCTGACCGACGCCGGCGGCCCGTACCGCCAGCCCGACGGACACCCCGATGACGTGCTCCGGCAGCCGGTCGCGCAGCGCGCGGAGCACGGCGACGGACAGGCGGGGGTCGTCGATCTCGGCCGCGCGCGACCGGACCCACTCCCACGTCACCTCGGCGGCGAACGCCTGCGCCAGGAGGCGCAGGCCCACCCGCCAGTCGTCCCAGGTCTCCTCGTGCGCCACCCGCCCGTCGGGCGTGGTCCCCTCCAGCGCCCGGGAGTGCGCGAAGACCGCGTGCTCGTGCCAGCTCGGCTGGTCGGACCGGATCCAGAACAGCTCGTGCACGAGCCGGGCCAGGGGATCGCGCAGCACCTCGAAGGCGGCGCGCAACGCGTCCGGGTCGTCCGACGGCGGAAGCGGCACGTCGCCGTCGGGCACCGGTGTCACGTAGTACGGGTTCTGGGTCTCCTCCCGGTGCCTGCGCACCTGCCGGTTCGACACGTCGGTGGGCAGCCCCGTGACCCGGAACGCGTTGTTCCGGTACAGGCCGTGCCCTTCGAGCGGGCGCAGCACGCGGTCGATGTCCCGCGCGACGTCGGAGGGGACGCTCATCAGCTCGCCTCTTCCCCGGCCGTAGCCCGGTGCGCGTCCTGCCACGCCGTCAGAGCGCCGCCCAGCACTGCCGCGTCCGCGGGCCGACGCGTCAGGTCGGGGTCGAGCGCGCCGAGCACGATCCCGGCCAGGTCGGGGTGCACGTCGCGGTTGAGGTCGTGCGGCGAGATCGGCGGCGGCCGGTGCTGGGCGCCGAAGACCGTGGCCGGCACGTCGTCGTACGGCAGCAGGTTCGTGAGCAGGAGGTACGCGAGCGTGCCGACGGCATACACGTCACCGGCCGGGGACGCACCCTGGCCGTACCGCAACGCCTCCGGCGCCATGAACGCGAGCGTGCCCTCGGACCTGGTCAGCCCGGACGTGGCCTCGACCCGCCGGGCCAGCCCGAAGTCGCCGACCCGCACCCGCAGCCGGTCCTGGTCGTACCCGACCAGGACGTTCCACGGCGTGATGTCGCGATGCACTATGGGCGGGTCCGACCGGTGCGCCACGGCGAGCCCCGCGCAGAGCTGCACGAGGATCTCCACCGCGTCGTCGACCGGGACGGAACCGGCCGGCCGCGAGCGCCGGTAGTCGTCGAGGTTGCCCGCCGCCACGTACTCCATGGTGAAGAAGCCGCGGTCCCCGGCGGGTGTCGGCACCGTCCCGGCGTCGAAGACCCGCACGATGTTGGGGTGGCCGAGCGTGGAGAGCAGCGTGGCCTCGCCGAGCATCCGGCGTGTCTCGGCCAGCGTGCCGACCCGTTTGAGCACCTTCATGGCCTGCCGGCCCAGGAAGCGGTGCCGCACCCGGTAGACCTCGGAGTAGGCGCCCTGGCCGAGGTAGCGCTCGATCTCGTACGTGTCGCCGATCTGGCTGCCCTCGGTGAGCAAGCGCACTCCGGCCTCCCTCCGACGGCGTCTGGCTCGCACGGCTGTGTGCCCGACTGATGTGGCCGACCGAACCGTCGCACGCACGGCCCGGGACCCCTCCCGAGGGGCGGAAATCGACGAAGCTGCAGTCACCCTATCGCCACGAGTGCGTGGATATGCGGCTTTTCACTCCGCGCCGTAGAACACCCGCTCCATCACCCCGCGCGCCCGCCGGGCGAGCCGCAGGTACAGCTCCTCGAGCTCAGGTCCGGTGCCGACGTCACCGAGGAGGCGCGCCAGCCCGGTCAGGGCGTGGCTGTCGTGCGGCAGCATGTCGACGCCGGAGCCCGTCGTCCGCCCTGACCAGAGCACTATCGCCGAGCGCAGCCGTGACGCGAGCCGCCAGGCCTCCAGCAGCACCTCGGCGTCGTCGTCCGCCAGCAGGTCCGCGTCCCGCGCCGCCTTCAGCGCGGCGACGGTGCCGGTGGTCCGCAGGCCGGGTACCTCGAACGCGTGCTGGAGCTGCAGGAGCTGGACCGTCCACTCGACGTCGGAGACCCCACCACGGCCCAGCTTCAGGTGCCGCGCCGGGTCCGCGCCGCGGGGCAGCCGTTCGGACTCCACGCGCGCCTTGATGCGCCGCACCTCGCGCAGCACCGCGGCGTCCGGGCCGCCCTCCGGGTAGCGCAGCGGGTCGATGAGCGCGGTGAACCGCGCGCCCAGCGACGCGCCGCCCTCGGCGCCGGGCCCCAGGTCGAGCTCGCCGGCGCCGGCCGTCCCGCCGTCCGACAGCAGGGCCGCCACCGCGCCCTCCTCCGGGCCGCCCGCCGCGACCACGCTCAGCGTCCCGGACAGGGCCCGCGCCCGCAGGAGCGCCTGCGCCTCCCACGGCGACGACCAGCGGTCGTAGTACTCCACGTAGGACTCGAAGGACCGCACCAGCGGCCCGTTGCGACCCTCCGGCCGCAGGTCGGCGTCGACGGGCAGGCCGGGCTCCGGCCCGACGGCGGACAGGATGCGCCGCAGGTTCTTCGCCACCGTCAGGGCGTAGTCGTTGGCCTGCTTGTCCGGCGCGCCGCCGACCGCCTCGTACACGAACATGACGTCGGCGTCCGAGCCGTAGCCGAGCTCCTGGCCGCCGAGCCGGCCCATCGCGACGATGAGCAGCCGGGCGGGCTCGTCCCCGCGGGCGACCCCGCGCTCCGCCCGCGCGTCGTGCTCCGCGATCCGCAGCCCGCCGGCCAGGACGACGTCGGCGGCGTCCGAGATGGCCCTGGCCGCCGAGACCGGGCCGAGCGCGCCCAGCACCTCGGCGACGCCCGTGCGGGCGAGCTCGCGCCGCCGCAGCGCGCGGAGCGCGACGGTCGCGGCGTCCACCTCCTGCGCGCGGCCGAGCAGCGCGTCCGCCTCCGCCGCCAGCCTGCGCACCCCGCGCGGTGCCAGCGAGTCGGACTCCGCGAGCCAGCGCACCGACTCCGGGGACCGCCCGATCGCGTCGGCGAGGTACCGCGAGGAGGAGAGCACCTGCGCCAGCCGGGACGCAGCCTCGGCGGAGTCGCGCAGCAGCCGCAGGTACCAGTGCGTCGAGCCGAGGGTGTCGGACAGCTTACGGAAGGCGAGCAGCCCCTCGTCCGGGTCGGCCCCCTCGGCGAACCAGCCCAGCAGCACCGGCAGGAGCTGGCGCTGGATCGCCGCCCGGCGCGAGACGCCGTCGGTCAGGGCCTGGACGTGCCGCATGGCGCCCGCCGGGTCGCGGTAGCCGATCGCGGCGAACCGGGCCATCGCGGCCCGCGGAGCCAGCGACGCCTCGCCGGTCGAGAGCAGCGCCGTCGCGGGCAGGAGCGGCCGGTAGTAGACGGCCTCGTGCAGGTCGCGGACCTCACGCCGCACCGACCGCCACGTCTTGACGAGGTCGTCGGCGCCGCCCTGGCCCAGCCCGCGCGCGATGCGGCGCAGCTCGGCCTCCGCGGTCGGCATGAGGTGCGTGCGGCGCAGCCGGAAGAGCTGGATCCGGTGCTCCAGGGCCCGCAGGAACCGGTAGCACTCCCCCATCCGGCGCGCGTGCTCACGTCCCACGTAGCCACCCTTCGACAGGGCGGCCAGGGCGTCGAGCGTGGTCCGCGAGCGGATGTCGTCGTCCGCGCGCCCGTGCACGAGCTGCAGGAGCTGCACCGTGAACTCGACGTCGCGCAGGCCGCCCTTGCCGAGCTTGATCTGCCGGTCGGCCTCGGTGACGGGCACGTTGTCCTCGACGCGCTTGCGCATCGCGCGGGCGTCCTCCACGAAGTTGGGCCGCTCCACCGCCTGCCACACCAGCGGCCCGACGGCGGCGCGGTACTCCTCCCCCAGTGCCAGGTCACCCGCGACCGGGCGCGCCTTCAGCAGCGCCTGGAACTCCCAGGTCACGGCCCACCGCTCGTAGTACGCGACGTGGCTGGCCAGCGTGCGGACGAGCGGCCCCTGCTTGCCCTCGGGCCGCAGCGCGGCGTCGACCTGCCACAGCGCGGGCTCGGCGGACGGGCCGGAGCACACCTGCGCGAGCCGCCCCGCGAGCCGGGCAGCCACCCGCAGGGCGTGGTCCTCGTCGCACGCCGGCGTGCCGTCGGGGAGCACTCCCGGCTCGGCGACGTAGATCACGTCGACGTCCGAGATGTAGTTCAGCTCCCGGCCACCGGTCTTGCCCATGCCGAGCACTGCCAGGCGCACGCCGACGGCGTGGTCGTCCTCGTCGGCGCGCGCGACGGCCAGCGCGCCCTCCAGCGCCGCCGCGGCGAGGTCGGCGAGCGCAGCGGCCACCGCCGGCAGCACCACCATGGGGTCCGGCGCCGTGACGTCGGTGGCGGCGATCCGCAGCAGCCGCGCCCGGTAGGCCCGGCGCAGCCGGTCGGTGTACGACGACGGTCCGCCCTCGGCGGGTGCCGCGCCGCCGGCCGGCACGTGGGTCCCCGCGACGGGCTCGTCCGACTCGGCGTCTGCGTCCACGGCCCGCAGCAGCTCCGCGCGCACGAGCTCGGCCGGTACGCCGGTGCCCGGCGTGCGGTCGCCGATCAGGTCCAGCAGCGCGGGGTGGCGCACCAGCTCGTCGCCGAGCGCGGACGAGGAACCCAGCACGCGCAGCAGCCGGTCGCGCGCGGACGGCTGGGGCGCCTCGTCGTCGTCCGCGTCGCGGGACTCCGCCGGCTCGACGTCGGGGGCGGCGAGGAGCGGGCGCAGCCGGTCCGGCGCGGCGGCCGCGAGCCGGACGAGCTGCAGCAGCGCGAGGTCCGGGTCGGCGACGACCGCGAGCGCACGCAGCAGCGCGGCGTCCGCCGGCGCGAGCTCGACGTCGCCGCGGTCCGGGCCGGCCGCCTGGTCAGTGCCCCTGGCGCCCTGCGGTCTGCTGTCCAGGACCGATACCAGGTCGGGATCCCGCCACAGCGAGGCCGAGCGGGTGAGGTCGGCGAACCCGGCCCGGATCAGGTGGGTCGTCAGGGTCTCGGGTCGGCGGCTCTGCACCCCCTGACCCTACGACGCGAACTCGCCGAAGTAGAGGTTCAGAGCTGGAGGAACCGCTTGATCTCGAACGGGGTGACCTGGGCGCTGTACGCCTCCCACTCCTCGCGCTTGTTGCGCAGGAAGTAGTCGAAGACGTGCTCGCCGAGCGTCTCCGCGACGAGCTCGGACTTCTCCATGAGCTGGATCGCCTCGTCGAGGTCGCGCGGCAGCGGTGCGATGCCCAGGGCGCGCCGCTCGGAGGCGGTGAGCTCCCAGACGTCGTCCTCCGTGTGGTCGAGGAGGTCGTAGCCCTCCTCGATGCCCTTGAGGCCGGCGGCCAGGAGCACCGCGAAGGCCAGGTAGGGGTTCGCGGCCGAGTCGAGCGCGCGGTACTCGATGCGTGCCGAGTTGCCCTTGCCCGGCTTGTACATCGGCACCCGGACCAGCGCGGACCGGTTGTTGTGGCCCCAGCTCACGTAGCTCGGGGCCTCCTGCCCGCCCCAGAGCCGCTTGTAGCTGTTGACGTACTGGTTGGTGACGGCGGTGATCTCACCGGCGTGCACCATGAGGCCCGCGATGAACTGGCGCGCCGTCTTGGACAGCTCGAACTGCGCGCCCGGCTCGTGGAAGGCGTTGCGGTCGTCCTCGAACAGCGACACGTGGGTGTGCATGCCGGAGCCCGGCTGGTCGGCCAGCGGCTTGGGCATGAACGACGCGAACACGCCCTGCTCCAGCGCCACCTCCTTGACGACCGTGCGGAACGTCATGAGGTTGTCGGCGGTGGTCAGCGCGTCGGCGTAGCGCAGGTCGATCTCGTTCTGCCCCGGGCCCGCCTCGTGGTGGGAGAACTCGACGGAGATGCCCATCGACTCGAGCATCGTGATCGCCGCACGGCGGAAGTCGTGCGTCGACCCCCGCGCCAGGTGGTCGAAGTACCCGCCCTGGTCGACCGGCTCGAGCGTCGGGTCGCCCTTGGTCATCTGGTTGAAGAGGTAGAACTCCACCTCGGGGTGCGTGTAGAACGTGAACCCGCGGTCGCTCGCCTTCGCGAGTGTGCGCTTGAGCACATTGCGGGAGTCCGCCAGCGAGGGCTGACCGTCCGGCGTCAGGATGTCGCAGAACATGCGCCCCGTGCCGTGCCGTTCACCCCGCCAGGGAAGTACCTGGAAAGTGGTCGGGTCGGGCTTGGCGACCATGTCCGCCTCGAAGACCCGGGTGAGCCCCTCGATGGCGCTGCCGTCGAAGCCGATGCCCTCCGTGAACGCCGACTCCAGCTCCGCGGGCGCCACCGCGACAGACTTGAGCACACCGAGCACGTCGGTGAACCAGAGCCGGATGAAGCGGATGTCGCGCTCCTCGACCGTGCGGAGCACGAACTCCTGCTGCCTGTCCATGGGCCCATCTTGCACTAAACCTGTTACAGGCGCGTGTACCGGGCATGGACGACCGGCCGTAGGCTTTCCTGCGGCACCGAGGCCGCCCGAACCACAGGAGGACCATGTCCGCCCACACCTCACCCACTCAGGGTCCCAAGAGGGTCCGTGTGCATCACCTGGCGGAGGCCAAGGCCCGAGGCGAGAAGCTCGCGATGCTCACCGCGTACGACGCGGTGACCGCCGCCATCTTCGACGCAGCGGGCATGGACATCCTGCTCGTGGGTGACTCGATCGGGAACGTCATGCACGGTCACGCCACCACCATCCCGGTGACCGTCGACGACATGATCCCGGCCGCCCGGGCCGTCGCCCGGGCCACGAAGCGCGCCTTCGTGGTGATCGACCTGCCGTTCGGCTCGTACGAGGCCGGACCGCAGCAGGCGCTGGAGACGGCGGTGCGGGTCTTCAAGGAGACGGGCGCCGACGCGGTCAAGCTCGAGGGTGGCCTCCGCTCGGCGGCACAGATCCGCGCGCTGACCGACGCCGGTATCCCCGTCGTCGCGCACCTCGGGTACACGCCGCAGTCGGAGAACCTGCTCGGCGGGCCGCGCGTCCAGGGCCGCGGCGACGACGCCGTGGAGGCGCTGGCCGCGGACGCGCAGGCGGTCGAGGAGGCCGGCGCCGTCGCCGTCGTCCTGGAGATGGTGCCGTCGGGCGTGGCCGCGCGCATCACCGAGATCCTGCACATCCCGACCATCGGCATCGGCGCCGGGCCGCACTGCGACGGCCAGGTCCTGGTGTGGACGGACATGGCGGGCATGACCGGCTGGTCGCCGCGCTTCGCCCGGCGCTACGCCGAGATCGGCCAGGCCCTGCAGCAGGCCGCCGAGGACTACGTCTCCGAGGTCAAGGACTCCTCGTTCCCGGACGCGGAGCACTCGTTCGAGAAATAGCAGGTGTCAGACCCACAGGTCACTCCGGTGACCCGTACGTCTGACAGGTGCTACTTGCTGCGCCACTCCTCGTCGTCCTTGTCCCAGGACTCGTTGCGCGACCGCGCGTTCTCCAGGGCCCGCTGCGCCTCGGCGCGAGTGCTGTACGGCCCCATCAGATGGGTCCAGGAGGAACGGTGCCCCTCCTCGACCTCACCCGTCTCGGTGTTGTACCAGTACTGCTCCCCAGTGCTCATGAGACGATCCTGACATGACTGACCTGGCGTTCGGCATCGACATCGGAGGTTCGGGGATCAAGGGTGCGCCCGTCGACCTCGTGGCCGGCGAGTACGCGGACAAGCGGACCCGCATCCCGACCCCCCAACCGTCCACCCCGCAGGCCGTCGCGGACGTGCTCGCCCAGCTCGTCGACAGCTACCAACTGGCTGACGACGTGCCGATCGGCGTCGCGTTCCCCGCGCCCATGCAGCACGGTGTGGTGCGGTTCATGGCGAACCTCGACCAGTCCTGGACCGGTGTGGACCTGCCCGCCCTCGTGCAGCGCGCGACCGGCCGGAGCGTCACCGCAGTGAACGACGCCGACGCCGCGGGCATCGGCGAGGTCCGGTACGGGGCCGCGCGCAACGCCGAGGGCGTCGTGCTGGTGGCGACCCTCGGCACGGGTATCGGTTCGGCGCTGGTGGTCGACGGCGTCCTGGTGCCGAACACCGAGCTGGGGCACCTCGAGATCGACGGGTACGACGCCGAGTCCCGCGCGGCGGACTCCGCACGCGAGCGGGAGGACCTGTCCTGGGAGCAGTGGACCGAACGCCTGCAGCGCTACTTCGGCGTCGTCGAGGACCTGCTGTCGCCCGACCTCATCGTCGTGGGCGGCGGAGTGAGCAAGCATCACGAGAAGTACCTGCCGCACCTGCACCTGCGGGCGCCGATCGTTCCGGCTCAGCTACGGAACGCGGCGGGCATCGTGGGCGCCGCGGCGCTGGCCGCGGGACGCTGACCAGCCGGCTCAGGCCTCCCGCGCCACTGCGGGCTGAGCCGGCTGGGCGAACAGCACGTCGACCCCGAGCATCTCGATGACGCTCCGGACCACCGGTGGCGGGTCCGGAAGGGTGACGGTCAGCCCGTCCTGCGTCCCGTAGGTGTACATCTGCATGAGAAATGCGACGCCCGTCGAGTCCATGAACGTCACCCTCGAGGTGTCGATCACCACCGACTTGCCCCTCTCCAGGGCGTTGGCAATCGCGGCACTGGACTCACCACGCAGGGAGACATCGATCTCTCCCCACATACTCACGACACTCGTGCGGGACTGTTCTTCGAACATGATCCCGCCCGTGCGCCCCCTGTTATCGAATTCCGAGTTGCTCACTTGCATCGCCCCTGTTCATTGCTCCCCGACATGGCCGCCGGAACGGGTCGCCCGACCCCCCGGGCAACTCTGGGAGATTGCAACGCCTTCGTCGCGATCACGGGAAGCCTACATCCGTGAAGATCGCAAGTGGAACAGCCTCGGAGGCTTACATTTCCCCCTCAGGACTGGTATAACCCACCATTTCTCCGGCCAAACTGGAACATTCCCCCCGGTCAGACCGGACATTTGGGTGCCCAGTTGGACAATCGTCCAAGAAAAAGATTCACAAAATTCATTTCTCTGATGATCGATTCGGACCATCCGGCCCCTCTGGCACCCCGGGATTGCGAACGGTCGGTGCGCTTTCCTTCTCCCATGCGTCGAGCTGCATAGTGAGGGCCTTGGCGAGCTCGAACACCTGCTGCGGAGGAATGCGCACTCGTGACACCACACGGCCCGGCACCGTTATCGAGGTGACTTCTCCCGACTCCGGGTCCGAGACCGGGCTCGGGGGCTGCTTCACGGCGATGAAGTCCAGGATGAACGAGGTCGGTGTGTGCCAGACCGAGGCGAAGTCGGCCGGCACGCCGGTCTCCATCTCGTCTGGCACGTCGATCTGGAACTCCTGGGGCAGCTCGTCGGACGACACTGGGGCTCCTCGATTGGCCGGGCGGTTCCCCGACCGTACCGTGGGGCCCGGTGGCGCGACAGTGGAAACGGACTCCGAGGACATATGTGTCGCGAGCCGTCCGCACATCGCCAAAAAGATGCCGCCTCGACCCCGCCCCCGGCACTAGAATCGCGCGTTCGCTCCCGCGAACACTCCCACGCCGACTCCTGGAGGGTCACCCATGCCTGCCGACGCGCCCGAGCTCGCCAAGGAACGAGAATTCCTCGCCGAGGCACGGACCCAGCTCGGCCGGATGCGCGACCGGGTGGCCGCGCTGGACGGCCGCTACGCCGGGGACCCGATCAGCGCGGACGCGCTGGAGGCCGCGCTCGCGCGCCGGATGGAACAGCTCACCGACGACCCCGAGATCCCGCTCTTCTTCGGCCGCATCAACCTCGAGGAGACCGCCGAGATCTTCCACATCGGCCGCCGCCACGTCTCGGACCCGGACGGCGAGCCGATGGTCGTCGACTGGCGCGCCCCGGTGAGCACCCCGTTCTACCGGGCGACGCCGAAGGAGCCGATGGGCATCACGGCCCGGCGTCGCTACGGCTTCGCCCGCGGCCACCTGACCGGGTTCGAGGACGAGTCCCTGGCCCGGCCCGTGCCGGGCGTCGACGGGGTGAGCGCCACCGCGCACTCGGACATCCTCGAGGCCGAGATCGAGCGCCCCCGCACCGGGCCGATGCGCGACATCGTCGCGACCATCCAGCCCGAGCAGGACGTCATAGTCCGGATGCCGCTCGAGCGCACGCTCGTCGTGCAGGGTGCGCCCGGCACGGGGAAGACGGCGGTCGGCCTGCACCGCGCGGCCTACCTCTTGTACGCGCACCGCGACCAGCTCACGCGCCGCGGCGTGCTCGTCGTCGGGCCGAACAAGAGCTTCCTGCGGTACATCCGCGACGTGCTGCCCGCGCTCGGCGAGATCCACGCCAGGCAGGCCACCATCGAGGAGCTGGTCGGCACGCATGCGCCGGTCCGGGCCACCGAGGCCGCCGACGTCGCGACGCTCAAGGGCGACGGCCGGATGGCCAAGGTGCTGCGGAACGCCGTCTGGTCGCATGTCGGCACGCCGCAGGACACGCTGGTCCTGCCGCGCGGCTCGTTCCGCTGGCGCGTCCCCGCCTACGAGGCGCGCGAGGCGATCGAGCAGGTCAGGGCCAGGGACGTGCGGTACGCCCTCGGCGCGGCCCAGCTCAGGCACGCCCTCGCCCACCGCGTCCTCGTCCAGATCGAGGAGACCGGTGACGCGCTCGACGACAAGGCATGGGACGTGCTGGCCCGCACCAAGCCCGTCCGCGACTACGCGGCGGCGGTCTGGCCCGCCGTCGAGCCGCGCCGCCTGCTCTTCCGGCTGTTCTCCGACCCCGAGTTCCTCGCCGAGTGCGCCGAGGGCATCCTCTCCGAGGCCGAACAGCTCCTCCTGACCTGGACGCGCCCGCCCCGCACGCCCGGTTCGGCGCGCTGGACGACAGCGGACCTCGTGCTCCTCGACGAGATCGCCGACCTGCTGGACCGGACGGAGTCGGTGGCGCACATCGTCGTCGACGAGGCGCAGGACCTGTCGGCGATGATGCTGCGCGCCCTCGGGCGGCGCGCGGCCACGGGCTCGCTCACCGTGCTCGGCGACCTCGCCCAGGCCACGACGCCCTGGGCGTCGCGCGACTGGTCGGACGTCCTCGGCCACCTCGCGAAGCCCGACGGGCACGTGGAGCAGCTCACGGCGGGGTTCCGCGTGCCCGGCGACGTGATCGAGCTCGCCGCGCGGCTCCTGCCCAGCATCGCGCCCGGCCTCGAACCGCCGACGGCGGTCCGGCGCGCCCGCGGCCGCCTCACGATCACCGACGCGCCGCTCGACGACGTCCTCACCCGGGTCGGCGGGCTCGAGGGCTCGGTAGGCCTCATCGTGCCCGACGACGCCGTCGCGCACCTCCGCACGACGCTCGCCGCCGCGGGCGTCGCCTTCGCCGTGGTCGGCGAGCAGGACGACGAACCGCCGGCCCCGGACGAGACCGACGTCGACCCGGACGACGCCTCCGAGTTCGACGCGCACCTGGACCTGGTGCCCGCCTCGCTGGCGAAGGGTCTCGAGTTCGACCACGTCGTGCTGCACGACCCGGCAGCGATCGTGGCGGCCGAGCCGAACCACGCCACCGGCCTGCGGCGGCTCTACGTCTGCCTCACGCGGGCTGTCACGTCCCTCGTCGTCCGGCACGACGGCGACCTGCCGCCGGAGCTCGGCGTCGAGCGCCTGGACGAGACCCTGGTCGGTTGACCGAGCGGTTGCCGCACCGCCGGGTGCGGCGCGCCCAGGTGCGCCCCGCTCAGATGCGCCGCGCGAGCAGGCTGAACGCGTTCGGCAGGCGCCCGTCCCATGCGGCCGCCGTCATCCCGCCCGGGCGCCAGAACGGGTCGGGGTGCTCGGCGAGGTGCTCGATCGCGAACCCTGCCCCCAGGCACGCCATGACGATCTGAGAGAGCGTGTGCTGGCGCTCGACCGCGCCGTTGCCCGGATACGAGTCGTTGACGTGCGAGGGCTCGAAGTACCCCCGATCGGGGCGGACGCGGATCTCGTCCGCGTCCCAGGCCCACAGCGGCACCAGCGGGTGCGCCTCGTACACGTAGAACCAGCCGTCCGCCCGGAGCAGGCGGTGCGTCTCCGCGAAGAAGGCGGGCAGGTCGCCGACCCAGATGAGCGCACCCTTGCCGGTGTAGACGAGGTCGGCGCACGCGTCGTCCAGCCCGCTCTCCGGCATCACCGCGCGCGTGTACCGGCAGGGCATGCCGAGCTCGTCGGCCCGGCGCTGCGCGCTCGAGAGCGCCGCGTCGCTGTAGTCCAGCCCGTGCACGGAACGCGCACCGAGGCGCGCGAGCGCGACGTCGTCCAGGCCGTGCCCGCTCATCGGGTGCACGACGTCGGCGCCGACGACCATCCCGCTCAGCACCTCGACCTCGGCCGGCAGCAGCTCGGCGGTGCGGGCCTGTTCGAGATGCTCTGCGTACTCGTCCTCGTACTTGCGCGAGGCGATGGCCCAGGCGGCCCGCGTCTCTTCCCCTGTGAAGTCCATCCGGGCAGCCTGTCAGGGCTGATGGCGGCGACCCAGCTTTTTCCCGTGCCCTCCGGGGTTCGCTCGCCTTCCGGGGCTCAGTCCTCGACCGGTTCCCCGGTCGGGTCGTCGGCCGCGGGAGCGTCGAGGCCGCGGCCACCGACAGGGTCCGAGCTCCAGCTGATCAGCCGCCAGCCACCGACGGGATCGCCCTCGATCTCCACCAGGCCGGTGTTGGCCAGCGCAGCCCGCTCGGCATGGTCGACGTCCACGCCCGCCACCCGCGCCGAGACCCACACCCGGATCGCCGCGCCGTGCGAGACCAGAACCGCGCTGTCGCCGCCTCGCGCGGCGACCTGCGCGACCGCCGCGTCGTAGCGGCCGAGGAATGCCGTCCCGTCCGCACCACCCGGCATGACGCGGCCGAGGTCGCCGCGCGCCCAGGCGAAGGCGGTGCCGAGATAGCGCTGGTGCGCCTGGTGGGCACCGGCCATCTCCAGCTCGCCCGCCTCGATCTCCTGGAGGCCGTCCACGACGATCGGCTCGAGCTCGCGCGCCCGGGCCAGCGGTGCGGCGGTGAGCGAGGTCCGGACCAGCGGGGAGACGGCTATCGCGTCGATCCGGCGGTCACGCAGCGCGTGGGGCACCGCGGCGGCCTGACGCTCGCCGAGCGCCGTCAGCCCAGGGCCTGGGTGTGCAGTGTCGAGGAGCCCGTGGACGTTGGAGGGCGTCTGTCCGTGCCGCAGGAGCAGAAGTCTCATGGGGAGCATTCTCGCCGAGGCGTCGGGCGGCCGGAGACGCCGTCCGGAACACCGGGACAACGGGAGGGAAAGTTGGGGGGTGTCAACCTCGTATCCGTTCCGTTACTCTTGGGCTCGCTATGAGCCTGACATGTCGCCTTCGTCCCCTGCTTGCCGGTTCCCGGCGCGGTCTCACGCGGGTCGCGCACGGGTCTCCTTCCATCTGAAAGGCCCCCCACTTTCATGGATCCCCAGTCCAGCACGGCCACGTCCCAGGTCCGTCGTGGTCGTCACCGCGCAGCGCACCGCCCCCTCCTGACCGCGGTGGCCCAGGCCGCCACCGGCCAGGCCGGTGTGATCACCGGTCGCGGAGCAGTGATCGCCGCCGCGGGTTCCGGTGTCCTGCTGTCCCTGATCGCGCCGCCCGCTCAGGCCGCGCCGTCCACGGAGATCAGCACGTCGCTGACCGGTACGGCGATGAAGGGCAAGCTCAACACGACCGACATCAACGCTCTCGCGTCCCAGGCGCGCCAGACCGTGGCTGCCGCGAACGTCGTCGCGGTCAACCCGACCGCCGAGCTGAACGTCGAGAAGTCGGCGGTCAGCGTCATCTCCGCCGCCGAGAATGAGGCGTACCAGGCAGAGCGCGCCGCCGAGATCGCAGCGGAGGAAGCAGCGCAGCGCCGGGCATCGATCGTGTCGATCGCGATGCGCTACATCGGTGTCCCGTATGTGTGGGGCGGGACCACCCCGGCAGGATTCGACTGCTCCGGGTTCACGTCCTACGTCTTCGCCCAGGTCGGGATCGACCTGCCGCGCACCTCGGCCGCGCAGCGCTATGCCGGGACCGTCGTGTCGTACGCCGAGGCGCTGCCGGGCGACCTGATCTGGTCACCCGGGCACATCGCGATCTACGCGGGCGACGGGATGCAGATCGAGGCTCCGGTACCCGGCAAGAACGTCCGGTACACGAGCATCTGGCAGTCCGGCCCGGTCTTCATCCGCGTGAGCTGACGCCGTAGGCGGATCGGGTCTCGGCCTGCCCCTGCCTGGCTAGACTCCCGGCATGACGACAGCGGCGAGGCCCAGCCCTCGGGAGCGGCTGCTGGAGACGGCGGCCGCCCTCTCGTACCAGCAGGGCGTCGGCGTCGGCATCGAGACGCTGTGCAGGACGGCGGGTGTGTCGAAGCGCTCCATGTACCAGCTCTTCGACAGCAAGGACGAGCTGCTGGCAGCGAGCCTGGAACGAGGCGCCGCCGCCTATACGGCGTCGCTCCTGCCCGCGGCCGACGACGCCCGTGGGCACCGTGAGCGGATCCTGCACGTCTTCGAGCAGCTGGAGGCCCAGGCGGGGGCGCCTGAGTTCCGTGGCTGCCCATATCTCGCCGTCGAGATGGAGCTCAAGGACCCGGACCACCCGGCCAGCCGGGTCGCACGCGAGGTCAAGGAAGGACTCGCGGAGTTCTTCCGCGCCGAGGCCGCCGCGGACGGGGCCCTCTCCCCGGACCTGCTGGCGCGGCAGCTCGTCCTGGTCTTCGACGGCGCGAGCGCACGTGCGGGCATCGGGGCCGATCATCTGGCGGGACTCATCATGCCTACCGTCCACACCCTGCTGGACGCGGCGGGGATGCGGTGACCACCGCGGCCACGTCTCGCCGTGCCCGGTAGAACAGTCGCCTTCACGAGATTCATGCTTGCGCAAGGAAACCGATCGGTTTACCGTGTGCCCGGACGGCGCTCGGTGAACATCGCAAGGCCTGGTAACGGCTGGTCTCCGACGAGGGGTACCGTGGCGTCACAGACTTGCTGGAAACCCTGCCGGGGCGCCCGTCGAAGGCTCCGCAGCTCCAAGACCAACGTGGCACGGGTCGCGCGCCGGCATCGAGCGCCCGACCCGGCAGCGAGAGCGCACGACAGACGCAGTAGGAGAGACAAGAGTGACCCTCAGTACCGAAGCCACGAATTTCGGGTGGCTGCTCGACAACTTCGTACGCACCGTCCCTGGCAGCCGGCACACGCTCGTCGTGTCGGCGGACGGCCTGCTCATGGCGATGTCCGACCAGCTCGACCGCACCAGCGGTGACCAGATCGCGGCGATCGTCTCCGGCATGTCGAGCCTGACCCGTGGGGCTTCCCGACAGCTCAACGGCGGCAACGTCCGGCAGACGATCATCGAGATGGACAAGGGATTCCTGTTCCTGATGAGCGTCTCGAACGGGTCGGTGCTCGGCGTGGTGGCGGAGGCCACGTGCGACATCGGCCTCGTCGGCTACGAGATGGCGCTGCTCGTGTCCCGCACCGAGGCGACCCTGACGCCGCAGCTCATCTCGGAGATGCGCGGGAGCCTCCCGACGGACCGCCAGCCCCGCTGACCGGTCGCTGCTGACCACTCTGGCGGCGACCCCCTGGCCGACGGCGTCCAGGGGGTCGCCGGGGTCCTCGTCGCTCTACGCGACCGGCTCGGGTTCTACGGCTGGGTCGGCGTCGTAGGCCGGCAGGCCGTCGATGCTCGTGAGGTTCTTGCGCCGCCGGTACTCCTGCTGCCCGGCCTCCCCCTTGCGCTCGAAGTACGGCCCCATGAGGTCCCGCTCGCCCTCGTACGCCATGAGGGGCACGCCCCAGCCGCAGCTGTCGGAGATCCGGTCGACGTCGACCACGATGACCGCGCGGGCACCGGGGAGGTCGGTGAACCCACCGGCGAAGGCGGGGTACTCGTCGTCGTACCGGGTCACCACGCGGCCGGTGCCGTGGAACCTGACGATGTTCGGCGCCCCGTCGAACGCGCAGAACATCACGGTGATGCGGCCGTTCTCGCGGAGGTGCGCCACCGTCTCGCTTCCGCTCCCGGTGGCGTCTAGCCACGCGAACGTGTGCTCGTCGAGTACGGCGAACGTCCCGGGAACGCCGCGCGGCGAGACGTTGACGTGCCCGTCCGCGGCCAGCGGCGCCGTCGCCACGAAGAACATGTGCTGCCGCTCGACGAACTCGCGCAGCCGACCGTCGATCCGCTCGTGGAGTTTCATGCTCGCATGCTGCCAGACCACCGTCGCAGGTCAGGACCTGCCCCAGCACCTGGACGATCTTCGGAGCACTGACCTAGTCCCGGCAGGACCGCCTGCCAGCAAGCGGACTTCCCCGGGAAGCTGGAGCAGCTCGCCATGAAGTACACCGTCTCGATCGAGATGGAGGCCATCGCCCGCTGGCAACCGGCGGACCTGCACGGGATCCCGAGAGACAGCGTCGTTCACCTCGAGCGCGAGATCGTCGCCAAGGGCATGTGGAACGCCGCGCGCGAGCGGTTCACCGAAACCGGGCCGCAGACGACGCTCTGGGTGAGCGAGAACGAGTACCGGTTCAGCGGCTTACTGCGGCTGCTCGCGCCCTTCATGCGCGGTGTCTTCCGCAAGCAGTCACAACAGCACATGCAGGACTTCAAGGCGTTCGCCGAGCAGGGAACGGACGTGCGCGAAGCGAAGGACTGAGCGACTAAGCGGCGGGGCGGACGGCGTTCCGTGCTGCCCGGTTCCGCAGGTCGCCGACCAGGAGCCCGACCGCGAACGTCAGCCAGCCGGGGACCTGCACGCCGGCGAGCACCTGGAAGGTGAGCATCCTCCAGCCGTCGTCCCCGATCGTCGCGTAGTCGATCCCCTGGATGATCGCGATTACGCCGAAGGCCAGCCCCAGCGCGGCCCAGGCGTTGCTGACACCCCACAGGCGAAGCAGGGCGATGGCAACGACGAGGACCGCCGTGAGCACGATCGCCGCCCCCACGAGCCCCACCAGCAGCGCGATGCCGACGAGCCTCAGGTCGATCGAACCGTCTGGTCGGGCCAGCACATAGATCAGGTAAGCCACCGTGGTGACGACGAACGCCACCGGGGCCAGCACGAGGAACCGCCGTACGGTCTGCATGGGCACATCGTGACTGGTGCCCGTCAGGATGGCCAGGAATCACCGGGGTGTCATCGATCCCCTGACTTACCCCGCTGCCCGTCGATCAGCACCTTCGTCGCCCTGTCGATGTTCTCGGCGCACAGGTAGACCCCGACGATGAACTGGACGACGCCGGCAATGATCGCGATGACGCCGAAGATCCACGCCATGACCACGGCCGTCCCGTTCACTCCGGCGAACAGACCCGCCAGGAGTACGACAGCCACTCCCCCGAAGAGCAGACCGAGCCCCAGCGCGAGAGCACTGGCCGAGTTGTGGACCTCTCGCTCGTCGGAAGCAGCGTTCGTGGTGTCGGACGTGTTGTCGCTCGTCTCGTGGCTCACGAGGTGAAGCGTGCCATCGAACCGTCCGAGAATCGACGGAAGTAGGGCGCGAGCAGCGGGTCAGCCGGTCAGCCGCCGTGCGCGGCGTCGAAGGCGGTCTGGTTCTGGTGGATGTCGTGCTCGACTCGAGGCGTCTGCGCGAGGCGGGCGCCGTCCGCCAGTTCACCCATTCACTATGGCCGCAAATGTCCCGACAAAACCAGGACCTGCAGAGCCATATTCCTAAATTCACTCCGTCGTTACCTTGACGGTCATTTGTGGGCGGGAGCACCCTGAGCCAGCAGGGGAGATGGAGGTTTGACCATGCTTTCAGCAACTCAGCAGCTCCCGGTGAAAAGGACGGACCGTGCCGTTCGTAGACCGCGAATCAGCACGGCCGCGGCTCTCGTCCTCAGCGCCCTCTCGCTCGTCACCAGCGCACTTTCTCTGACCGCATGGCAGACGTCCGAGTCCGAACGAGAGCGGATAGAGAGCCGACTCGTCTGCCTCGAACGACCGGGGCCCAACGACTGCGGGCTGGACGGGAAGTAGCCGCCTGGCTACCTGCCCTACCGGAGGTTCCGATGGCTGAGACTGGCGGACTCGACTTCGACCGGTGGTCCTACGTGGCTGAGGAGCAGCTAGGGGTCAACGCGGTCGACATGCAGAATCGCAAGATCGGGCCGAACATCGCCAAACGCGACGGCGAGGGCCTCAACTGGTACCCGCTGGACCGTTTCCAGCACGTCCTGGTCGGCGAGATGGATCACTACAACTTCTACGACGGCTGGGGAGCGGAGGCCGACTGGAACCTCTTCATCAAACCCAGTCCGGAGTTCGCCTTCCTCCTGGATGACGCGCTTCCCAACGCGGACCTCGACGACGTGCACAAGTGCGAACGGTCCGAGGGTTTCTGCATGGAGGCCGAGGTCACGCCCGACGAGCACTATTACGACAATCCATTCTTTCCGAAGAACGGGTCATCGCCTCTGGTCGGGCACGACATCGGGGTCTACGGCCCCTGGGTGGCGGAGGAGGCGCACGGCTGGCGCCCGGAGATCCACCCCTCGCAGGCAATCTGGTGGCGAGATCCCGCGGCCGGCAGTCCTCCCGGACTCGATCTCCACGACTATCACCTGCTCGTCGTACAGGACGACTCCAACCGGTTCGACCGCAACGACAACTTCAGCGGAAACATCGTCCGGCCCTGGTCGAAACCTCCGATCGACCTCTTGTTCCGCCTCGCCGTGCGCGTACCCGCCGGCCAGATCCTCCGGCTCACAGTCGAGGAACTCTATGAGCGAAACGCCCACGACATCGGCAGCGCCGCCGTCGACTCCTCGTTGGACCTGGTTCCGAGCTTTCCCATGTTTATGGGTAGAACGCAGCTTCAGGTTCACATGAATTCGGACCCGCGACACGTCGCGGTCGCGTTCGAGTCCTTCACCGAGCGGGCGCGGTTCAGGAAGTCGGAAGGATTCCGAGGGTACGTGTCGTTGCGCTGCCGGGTGGGTGTCGGCGACCGCGGAGGAGAAGGCCTCCTTGCTCTCCTGGTCCGGGAAGAGATCGTCCCGCAGAGACCGGTGGTGTTCGCGTAGCCGCGTGGGCCGGCACGACGCCGACGGCGTCAGGCCGTGGCTTGCGCGGGCCGGTATCGCATGGCGACCGCCCCCGACCGGAACTCATGGCGGTCCACGAGCTCGAGCTGGATGCGCTCGCGCAGGCCGGCGAGCAACGTCGGCCCGTGTCCGGCGACGACCGGCTGCACGACGAACTCGTACTCGTCGATCAGTCCCAGATCCGCCAGTGCCAGAGGGAGCGTCACGCCACCCACCCACAGGCCCTCGCCCGGCTGCTGCTTGAGCCGCTGAACCGCCGGCCCCAGGTCACCTCGCACCAGCTCGGCATTCCAGTCGACCCCGCTCAGCGTGCCCGACACGACATGCTTCTTCGCCTGGTCGATGGCCTCGGCGAACGGGATCTCCCACTCCCCCATCCAGTCAGGCCAGGGGCCGGTGGCCGGCTTCCGCCAGGCCGACTCCATCATCTCGTAGGTCACCCGGCCGAAGAGCAGGGCATCGGCCCGCTCCATCTCGGCGGTCCAGTAGCGCATCGACTCCTCGTCCGGAGGGAGTCCTGCCTCGTGATGGCAACAGCCGTCGAGCGTGACGTTGATCGAGTATCGAAGTGGTCTCATCTGTGCCGCTCTCCCTTGGTCAGCGGCTGCTGACCTTGCCGACCAGGGAGGCGATCGGCGCGATCACCAGCGGCCTCGCCGCGACGACCGCCGCGACCGCGAGGACGAGACCCCCCGCGAACCAGGCGAAGCCGACCCAGCTGACCGCGTCCTGGGCCGCGAACATGTGGTTCAGGTTGCGCAGCGCTCCCGTGGCGAACACCAGGGTGACGTGGACGATCACGAACAGCACGAAGAAGAGCATCGTCGGGAAGTGGATCGCCCGAGCCACCGGCGCAGGGTAGAGCCGGTTCAGCCGGTCCGCGTCCTTGGGCCACCACTCGCTCATGCGCAGCCCGGTGATCGCGGCCAGCGGGGCGGCGACGAACACCACCGTGAAGTACATGAGCTGCTGCAGGCTGTTGTAGTTCACCCAGCCGTGCTCGGTGGGCCAGTCCAGCGTGAGGTACTGCAGCAGGGCCGACGCCGCGTTCGGGAAGACCTCCCAAGACGTCGGCACGATCCGCATCCAGTGGCCGGTCGCGAACAGGAGCACCACGAACGCGGCCCCGTTGGCCAGCCACAGCAGGTCGATGCCGGTGTGCAGCCACAGGTTGATGCTGATCTTCTTGCCACCCTTGGCGGGCGTCCAGTAGGCGGGCGGGGTCTTCTGGTACCGCACCTGCAGGCCCGTGCGGACGATCAGCACCATGAAGAAGAAGTTGAGGTAGTGCATCCAGTTCGCCCAGGCGGGGAAGCCGACCGGGGCGGACTCGGGCAGCTCGTAGGACCCGGGGTAGCGCTCAAGGAACTCCGGCACGCCAGGCAGCGTGGTCACGCCGCGCGCGGCCAGCACGATGATGCCCGCAGCGGCGACGACGCCGGCCAGCCCCCACCCGAGGATCCGTGCCCACCCGCCGAGCGTCCGCGAGCCGATCCTGCGCGGCTCCCGCGCGGGCTCGACGGGTCGTGCGGGTGCGGCGGGTCGTGCGGGTGCGGCGGGTCGCGCGGGTGCGGTCGCGCGCGACGCCTCGGTCGGGCGCGCCTGCTCGGTCGGACGCGGCGCCCTCACGCTTGCCGACGCGGCCGGGGCCTCGACGGCGGGCTCGACGGCGGCAGGCGCCTGGACGACCGGCGCGCTCTCGGCGGCTGGAGCACTCTCCGCGGCGGGAGCACTCGGCGCCAGGACCGGCTGCACAGGCTCAGGTGCGGGTGCCTCGCCGTCGTCCACCTGGGTACGGGAAGGCTCGGCCGCAGCCGGCGCAGTGGCCGCGACAGGTGCGACGGCGACTCGGCGCTGGACCGTGACCGTCTCCGCCGGAGGCCAGGGCTCGCCACCGGTGACACGCGGCAGGCCGCGACGCAGCACCACCTCCTCCGTGACGGAGTCGGCGGCCGGTCCGGCCTCCCCGACGGCGGCCGGGGTGTCAGCGGTCGCGAGCACAGCGCCAGCCGGGAGGTCCGCAGCAGCGGACGCTTCCGCGGTCGCGGCGGCCGTCTCCTCGCTCACGACGGCGGTCCCGCCCGCCACGGCAGGCAGGCCGGCGTCGGGAGTCAGCGCCGGGGCCGGGCCACGGTCCACCCGGACGACGGCAGCCGGCGGCCAGGGCTCGCCACCTGCGACACGCGGCAGGCCGCGACGCACCGGAACCTCGACGTCGCCGGCCGGCGCCGTCGCGCGCGCGGCACCAGCCGCCGGCTCCGCGGCCGGCTCGGCGAGCGCAGGCGCAGCAGGTGCGGCAGGCGCAGCAGGCTCGGCAGCCGCGACGACGAACGCGGGCTCGGCCGCCTCCTGCGCGGCGGTGTCCTCGGCCGCTGCCGGAGCCGCCGCCGTCTCGTCGACCGGCGGCCAGGCCGGTCCGCCGGGATGACGCGGCAGCCCCTGACGAAGACCCTGGGTGAACGTCGCCACGGTGGTTACGCCTTCGCCTTCTCGATCTCGGCGATGAGCTGCGGTACGACGGTGAACACGTCACCGACGATCCCGAAGTCGGCGATCTCGAAGATCGGGGCGTCCTCGTCCTTGTTGATCGCGACGATGGTCTTGGCGGTCTGCATGCCGGCCAGGTGCTGGATCGCCCCGGAGATCGCCAGGGCGATGTAGAGCTGCGGCGCTACCTGCACGCCCGTCTGACCCACCTGGGCCGACGACGGCACGAACCCGGCGTCGACCGCGGCGCGCGACGCGCCGACCGCGGCGCCGAGCGCGTCGGCGAGCTGCTCGACGAGGGCGAAGTCCTCCTTCGAGCCGAGGCCCCAGCCGCCCGAGACGACCTTGGCGGCTCCGCGCAGGTCGGGGCGCCCGGCGGTCTTCTCGGCGACCTCGACCGAACCGATCGTGGCTGCGGCGACACCGCTCGCCGCCACCTCCAGCACGACCTCGGCCAGCGGCCGCGCCTCGGCGCGCGCCTCGACCGCGCCCTGCCGGACCGTGATGACCGGCGCGCCGTGCGTCACCGTCGAGGTCACCGTGTAGGACCCGCCGTAGGCGGAGCTGCGGGCGATGACGCCCTGGTCGTCGCGGGCCACCTCGGTCGCGTCGACGACCAGGCCGGAGCGGGCGCGCACCGCGAAGCGGGCGGCGGCCTCCCGGCCGTCGACCGAGTGGGACGCCAGGACGGCGTCGGGCCGCACCAGGGCCGCGGCGGCGACCAGGGCGTCGACCACGCCCACCTGGCCGTCGGCCGGCGCGGGGGCGCGCAGCACCGTGGCGGCCCCGAGCTCGGCGGCGGCCTTGGCGGCCGCGTCGTCGCCGAGGACGAGCGCGACCGGCGTCCCGACGGTCGAGGCCGCACCCAGCAGCGCGGCCGAGGACTTCGCCAGGGCGCCGTCGGGCGTCGTGTCGAGCAGCACCAGGATCGAGTCAGCAGCGATAGTCATCGTCGTCCCCCTTCTCAGATCAGGTGGTTCTCGGCCAGGAAGGCCGACAGTCGGACGGCGGCGTCCCCGTCGTCGTCGGTGATCTTCACGCCGCCGCCGCGCGGAGGACGGGCGTCGATCGCGAGCATGATCGAGCGCGACGTGCTCAGGTCGTCCGCGTCGACGCCGAGGTCGGCGAGCGAGAGCACCTCGACCGGCTTCTTCTTCGCCGCCATGATCCCCTTGAAGCCCGGGAACCGGGGGTCCGGGAGCGCCTCGGTCACCGACACGATGGCCGGCAGCGGGGCGCTGAGGCCCACCGCCGCGTCCTCCGACACACGCGTGCCGCTGACCTCGGCGTCCCCGATGGTCACCGCTGTGAGGTTCGTCAGGCTCGGCAGCCCCAGGTGCTCGGCCACCATCGCGGGCAGCACCCCGCCCATGCCGTCCGTGGACTGGTTGCCCGCGAGCACCAGGTCGTACCCGACCCGGCCGAGCGCCGCGGCGATGACCTCGGCCGTCAGCCCGAGGTCCGCGCCGACGAGCCCGCCGTCGACGACGTGCGTCGCGCTCGCCGCGCCCATGGCGAGGCACTTGCGGATCGACGTCGTCGACTCCTCGGGACCGACGGCGAGGACGTGCACGTCGGTGCCCTCGTGCGCCTCGGCGTAGGTGAGCGCGACCTCCAGGGCGCGCTCCCCGATCTCGTCGGCGACGAGAGCTGCCGTGGCACGGTCGGCGAGCCCCGTCTCCAGGCTGAGCGTGCGCTCAGCGTTGGTGTCGGGCACGACTTTCACCAGGACGACGATCCTCATGGGCTGACTCTGCTCTTTCCTCGAACGGCTGACGTGGAGAGACTACTTGCGGCCGGTGATGCTGCGGGCGACGATCTCGCGCATCACCTCGTTCGTGCCACCGTAGATGCGGTGCACGCGGGCATCGAGGAAGGCTCGCGCGATCGGGTACTCCAGGATGTAGCCGTACCCGCCGTGGAGCTGGACGCCCTGGTCGAGGATCTCCCACTCGCGCTCGGTGCACCAGAACTTGACCTTCGCGGCCTCGTCGGCGCTGAGCTTGCCGTGCCGGTAGAGGTTCATCGCGCGGTCGACGTAGGCCCACATGACGTCCACTGTCGTGGCCATCTCGGCCAGCCGGAACCGGGTGTTCTGGAAGTCGATGACCGGCTTGCCGAACGCCTCGCGGCTCGTCGTGTAGTCGATCGTCCACTTCACGCCGGCCTCGGCCACCGCCGCGGCGACGGCACCGATCGAGAGCCGCTCCAGCGGCAGGTTCATCATGAGGTGCACGAACCCGCGGCCCTCGACGCCGCCGATGAGGTTCTCGTCCGGCACGAAGACGTCGCTGAAGCTCAGCTCGGCCGTGTCGTGGCCGGGGAAGCCCATCTTGTGCAGCTTCTTGCCGTGCTCGAACCCTGCCATGCCGTCCTCGAGGATGAGCAGGCTGAAGGCGTCCGGGCGGTTGCCCTCACCGGTCTTGACGAACGTGACGACGATGTCCGCCGTCTTGCCGCTGGAGATGAACGTCTTGGCACCGTTGACGAGGTAGCCGCCGTCGACCTTCTTCGCGGTGGTCCGCGCGGCCCGCAGGTCGCTGCCCGCACCCGGCTCCGTCATCGCGAGCGCGCCGAGGACCTCGGCCGTTGCCATCTTCGGGAGCCACTTCGCCTTCTGGGCGTCGGTGCCGAAGTGGGCGATGTACGGCACCGCGAGGTCGTCGTGGATGCCAACGGCCCCGGCCAGCGCGGAGCCGTGGCCGCAGCCGATGAGCTCCTCGTTCACCACGCTGCGGAAGCGGTAGTCCATCAGCATCCCGGCGCCGCCGAACTCCTCCGGCACGGAGAGCCCGACGATGCCGTGCTCGGCCGCTGCCTTCATGGTCGCGCGGTCGACCTCACCGTCGGCGTCCCACTGCTTCGCCTTCTCCGGGGTGACGTAGCGCTTGACGAACTCCTTCACGACCTCGCGGAACGCGTCGTGGTCCTCGTCATAGATGTCACGCTGCATGGCTTCGCCTTTCGTTGGGCCGGACGGCTGTGGTGCCCGGCGCGTGGAGGGGAGATACCGTGTTCCGGCCAGCCGGCCTCGACGTTACCCAGGGGCGCGCGGTGAGGACAGTCGTCGTGTCGTCAGCTCGCACAGCGGGTCCCGTCCTGCTCGTCGTCGAGGAGCCTGATGCGCCGGCGTCACGCCGCCACCCGGGCACTGGCGAGTATGCCTGAGACCCAGTATCAGATCAAGCGCCAGCGGCCGACGGCGGCGCCCGCGCCGAGGTCCAGCTCCGAGCCCTCGTCTGAAACGGCGTCTCCCAACTGCGGTACCGGCCACGCCGACGAGGGTCCGAAACGCCGGGCCGGGCCCGGGGCGCCGGCCATCCCGCAGCCTGAAACGATTAAGTAGATGCCAAATCAAGGACATTTCGCCTTACGGTGGCCGGCGAGTGAGACCTCGTCCATGTGTTCCGCCGAGCTACCGAGTCAGGGGCGAGTGTCCGAAGCCCTGCGTGTCGAATCTCTACCCGGTCTTGTCTTGCCAACGAGGGCTTTCGAGGCGCTCTCGTTCGCGAGCGCGTCCCGAAACGGAGCAGCCGCACATGACCCATCACATCGACCGGTCCACGCTGACCGGCCTGACGCCGTCCGACCAGGAGCTGTTCCGACGCTTCGGGACGGGGGCTTCGGAACCACCGCCGTTCGTCCTGCTCCACCAGGCGTTCGAGGCCACCGCCCGGCGCCGGCCGGAGGCGATAGCGGTGACCCACGCCGGCGGGTCGCTGACCTACCGCGAGCTCGACCGGCGGGCGAACCTGCTCGCCGAGACGCTCGTCCGGCTCGGCGTCGGACCGGGTGATCGAGTCGGACTGTTCGTCAAGCGCTCGATCCCGATGGTCGTCGGCATCCTCGGGGTGCTGAAGGCAGGGGCCGCGTACGTGCCGCAGGACGCGCGGATCGCGTCGAGCGCACACCTGGCGCACATCGTCACCAGCGCCGACATCCGAGTCGTGCTGACGCTGTCCGAGTGCGCCGCCGACCTGCCCGCGCTGCCCGGCCGGGTGGTGCTCGCGGTGGACACGCTCTTCGGTGAGCGGGCGGAGCCGCCAACGGTCGCGAGCAGGCCAGGACATCCGGCGGTGGTGATCTTCACCTCGGGCACCACGGGCACACCCAACGGCGTCGCCGTCACGCACGCGAACCTGTGCAACGTGGTCACGCACGGCCCGGGAGCACTCGACGTCCGGCCCGGCATGAAGGTGTCGCAGCTGCTCAACATCGCGTTCGACATGGCGGCGTGGGAGATCTTCGTCGCGCTCTGTCGTGGCGCGGAGCTGGTGATCAGGGGCGACTCGATCCTGCAGGCGGTGCGTTCGGTGGACGTGGTGATCGCGACACCGAGCGTGCTCGCGAGCCTCGATCCCGCCCAGTGCCGCAACGTCACCGTGGTGGCGGTGGCCGGGGAGCGCTGCCCGCGCGCGCTCGCGGACACCTGGTCGTCGTTCGCCCGGTTCCACAACGCGTGCGGACCCACCGAGGTCACCATCGTGAACACGATCGCCCCGCCGCACCGGCGCGGCGAGGAGCCCACCATCGGCTCGCCGCTGCCCAACACCACCGTCTATGTGCTCGACGAGCACCTTCGGCCGTGCCCGATCGGCGCGGTCGGCGAGCTGTGGGCAGGCGGGGCCTGCGTCAGCCAGGGCTACCTCGGCAATGCCGAGCTGACCGCGCAGCGCTACCTGCCCGACCCGTTCCTCGGTGGCGAGCACCGCATGTTCCGCACCCGCGACCTCGGCAGATGGACCTCCGACGGCCGGCTCGAGCACCACGGACGCACCGACGACCAGGTGAAGGTCCGTGGCTTCCGGGTCGAGCTGGACGCGATCACCTCGGCGCTGGAGCGCACGCCCGGCTGCGAGCGGGCGACGACCGTCCTGCACGACGGCGAGCTCATCGGCTTCGTCACCCCCGCCGGAGTGGACACCGTCGCGGCCAGCCATGTGGTCGCGGGCGTCCTGCCCTACTACTGCGTGCCTGCCACCGTCCGCGCCGTCGCCGAGCTGCCGATCACGCACCGCGGCAAGGTCGACAAGCGGGCCCTGGTCGCCGGACTGACCGCCGAGGAGGCGATGGCGTGACGCAGGCCGACACCGAGCTGGCCCACCCGCTGCCACCGCTTCACGGGAGGTGGCGGCGCATCTGGCGCCACAGGCGGTTGATGCACCACAACCGGCTCGCCGCCGGCGTGGTCGCGGTCAACCTCGTGGTCGCCGCCGTGGTCGCCGCCGACGGCGGCTGGCTGGGCGACCTGGGAACGATCTCGAACCTGGTGCTGGCGAACATCGCGCTCGCCGCGCTGATCCGGCAGCAGTACGTGATCAACGCGATCTTCCTGTCCGCGACCAGTGCACCCGTGACCTGGCCGCTGCGGGTGCGCACCCTGCTCGGCAAGGTCTACCACGTGTTCGGGGGCCTCCATGTCGGCGCGACGGTGTCCGCGACCGGGTGGTTCCTGGTCTTCGCGGTCACCGCGACGGCGCGGCCGGTGGGTGCGGCGGTACTCGTGGTGACCTACCTGATCGCCGCGCTGCTGCTCGCCATGATCACGTTCGCGCTGCCGGCCCTCCGGGCGCGCCACCACGACCGTTTCGAGCTGGTGCACCGCTTCGGCGGCTGGAGCCTGCTCGCCCTGTTCTGGCTGCACTCCTTCCTCTTCACGGGGGCCGGGCCGGTGCCGTTCCTGGTGCTGCTCGTCGTGACGGTCAGCATCGCGCTCCCCTGGCTCCGGCTGCGCCGGGTGCCGGTACGGATCACGGCTCCCTCCTCGCACGTCGTGCTCGTGGGCTTCGACTACGGCGTGACGCCGTTCGCCGGCTCGTCCACCACGGTCAGCCGTAGCCCTCTGCGCGAATGGCACTCCTTCGCCAACGTGCCGTCCCCCGGTGCGCCCGGATTCCGGCTCACCATCTCGCGGGCGGGCGACTGGACCGGGGCGCTGATCGACGACCGTCCGTCGCACCTGTGGGTCAAGGGCATCCCGACGGCCGGCGTCGGGAACATCGACCGCCTGTTCCGCCGTGTGGTGTGGGTGGCCACCGGCAGCGGCATCGGCCCCTGCTTACCGCACCTGCTCTCGCGTGAGACGCCCTCACGCCTGGTCTGGTCCACCCGCGACCCGCGGGCCACCTACGGGGACGACCTGGTCGAGGAGATCCTCGCCGTGCAGCCCGACCCGGTCATCTGGGACACCACGGCTTCCGGCAAGCCCGACCTGGTGGCGCTCGCCTACCAGGCGTACCGCGAGTTCGACGCGGAAGCGGTCATCTGCATCTCCAACAAGAAGACCACCTGGAACATCGTGGAGCAGCTGGAGATGCGTGGCATCCCGGCCTATGGCGCCATCTGGGACTCCTGAAGGGAACCACCATGAGCGACAAGACCTTGCTGCTGTCGGACGACGACGGCGTCCTGACCATCACCGTGAACCGGCCGGACGCGCTGAACGCGCTGAACGAGGACGTGCTCACCGAGCTGCGTACCCTGCTGGAGGGCCCGCTGCTGACCGGTGGCGGCCTCAGGGGCGTCATCCTGACCGGGGCCGGCGAGCGCGCCTTCGTCGCGGGAGCCGACATCCGCGAGATGTCCGTGATGACCCCGGACGAGGGCGAGGCGTTCGGCGCGCTCGGCCAGCGGGTCACCCGGCTGTTCGAGGAGCTGCCCGTCCCGGTGATCGCCTGTGTGTCCGGCTATGCGCTCGGCGGGGGCTGCGAGCTGGCCATGGCGGCCGATTTCATCTACGCCACCGGCTCGGCGGTGTTCGGCCAGCCGGAGGTGTCGCTCGGCCTGATCCCGGGCTTCGGCGGCTGCGCGCGGCTGCACCACCGGGTCGGCCTGAGCTGGGCCAGGGAGCTGATCTACACGGGGCGGAAGATCGATGCCGCGGAGGCGCGGCGGATCGGGCTGGTCAACCGGGTGTTCGACACCCGGGAAGAGATGCTCGACTCCGCCGCCGCGACCCTCGCGGAGATCGCCACTCGTTCGCCGGTCGCGGTCGCGCTGTGCAAGGCGGCCATCGGCGACTCGGTCGGGCGGCCCGTCACCGAAGCGCTCACCATCGAGAGAGCGGCCTTCCGGAAGGCGTTCGAGACCGACGACATGCACGAGGGCACTGCCGCGTTCCTTGCCAAACGGCCGCCGTCGTTCCCGGGGCGCTGAGCGGTCAGACGGCCCGCAGCGCGCGGGGTCGCCGGCCGGCCAGCCCGTCGAGCGCGCACGACGTCGCCTCGTCCGCCGGCAGGAGCACGATCAGGCGCTGACCGTCGGCATCGGGCAGCGCCAGGGTCTCGCTGTCCAGTCGGAGCTCGCCAGCCTCCGGATGCCGCATCCGCTCCGTGCCGGCGCGGTAGCGCGGTACGAGCGGTGCGGCATACCGGTCGGTGAACTCCGCTCCCGCCAGCACGGCCAAGGCCTCGGCGAGCTCGGCGACGTGCGGGTCGCCGGGCAGCGACTCCATCCGGAGCGCCGCGACCTGCCGGTCGGCCTCGTTCGCCCAGTCCGGGAACGCCTCCCGGGCACGGGGCTCGGTGAGGACGAACCGGAGCAGGTTCGGGTGACCGTCGTCGAACAGGCCGAACGGTTCGAGCAGACGGCGGTACGTGCTCGTCGCGGCCAGGACGTCGCCCACGCGGTTGAGCAGCACCGCCGGTGACGGCTCCAGCCGGTCGAGGAGCGCACGGACGGGCGGCCGGACGGAGTCGGCAGGCGGGTCGGTCGTGCAGGCCCCGTTGGTTCCCTTGCTGGCGCGGAGCAGCAGGAACCGGTCCGCCGAGGCCAGGCGGAGTGCGTCGGCCAGCGCCCCGAGGATCTCCGGGGACGGATGCCTGTCCCGGCCCTGCTCCAGGCGTGTCAGGTACTCGACGCTCACCCCGGCCAGGGTGGCGAGCTCGGAGCGGCGCAGCCCGGGCGTCCGTCGGCGGGTGCCGCGCGGCAGGCCCACGTCCTCGGGCACGAGGGCCTCGCGGTGTGCGCGCAGGAGTGCGCCGAGCTCGCTGGTCATGTGCGTCAGCCTAGACGGGCGGGGTGTGCGGAGGGTGGCCCGCTCAGGGCCAGTCTCCGGCCGGTCTGGTTGGCCGACGGCGCTCCGCGCACGGTTGAGCCATGGACATCGGACTTCAGGATCGGACAGTCATCGTGACCGGCGCGTCGGGCGGCGTCGGGCGACGGATCGCCACCGCCTTCGCGGCGGAGGGCGCGAACGTGGTGGTCACCTACCGCAATGCCCGCGACGAGGCGCAGAAGGTGGCCGACGAGATCGGCGACCGCGCCGTCGTCGTGCAGTACGACCAGGCGGACCCTGGCGCGGCCGAGGCGCTCGTCGCGGCGGCCGTCGAGGCCACCGGACGGGTGGACGTGCTGGTCAACAACGCGGTGGCCTGGGGTGACATGGTGCCCTTCGACACCGTGCCCGACGAGGAGTGGACGGCGCTGCTCCGCAGCAACGTCGAGGGTGCGATCCGGCTGACGCGCGCCGTGACGCCGCTGATGCGCGCTGCGGGTTGGGGGCGGCTCGTGCACCTCTCGTCGTCGCTCGTGACCGACGGCGTGGCAGGCGCCGAGTACTACACAGCGGCCAAGGCCGCGCTGCACGGCTTCAGCCGGTCGGTCGCGTTCTCGCTCGGGCAGGACGGCGACCTGCTGTCCAACGTGGCGATGCTGGGGCTCACCCGGACGGCGACCAACACCCACATCGTCGAACAGGTGGGGCAGATGTACGCCGACCGGTCACCGCGCGGACGGCTGCTGGACGCGGCGGAGGTGGCGACCGCCGTCGTCTGGCTGGGTTCCGCTGCGAACACCGCGGTCAACGGCCAGGTGATCGGGCTGACGGGCGGGGCGTAGCCGCACCCAGGGCGACCGTCGAGAGCGGGACGAGCCGGTCTGTGGGCCGGGCCTCCTCGACAGGCCGTACGGCCTGTCGAGGTGGGCTCAGGCCCTCGAGCGCAGCCAGTCGGCATACGTCTGCGTGCCGTGGTCGGCGTCGCTGCCTGCGACGAGAGTGCCGTCGCGCAGCGCCCGACCCAGCGCACCCGGGAAGGGAACCGGCAGGATCCAGACCCTGGTGCCGGTCGCCGCCCTGAGCGCGCGCACCATGTCGACAGCGTTCTCCTCGCGAGGCCCACCGAAGTCGGCGACTCGGCCCGACGGCCCGACGTCCACGAGGTCGATCAGCCGCCCGGCCACCTCGCTTGCGGCGACGGGCTGGGACCGCATCTGGGGAACGATCACGAACCGGCCGTACCGCAGGCGCTCCATGATCTGTCCCGCGAACTCGTGGAACTGGGTGGCCCGCACGAGGCTCCACGGCACGTCGCTCTCGGTGACGAGCCGCTCCTGGAGAACCTTGCCCGCGTAGTAGCCGTACGGCGCCTTGTCGGCGCCGACGATCGAGAGCGCCACGTGGTGTCCGACACCGGCCGCCTTCTCGGCCTGGAGCAGGTTGCTGGTGACCGCTCCGTAGAACTTCTCCGAGGCGCGCGCGGACTGCGTCTGTATCGACGTCACGTCGACCACCGCTTCGACGTCGTCGAGCACTCCGTCCAGGCCTGTCCCGGTGACCAGGTCGACGCCCGTGCTGTGCGCGAGCGTGACAGCGTCGTAGCCGCGCTTGCCTGCGACCTCGACGACGTGCCGCCCGAGGACACCGGTCCCGCCCGCAACCGCGATCTTCCGTCTCATCATCTACTCCTTGTCGTCGGCTTCCTGCCTCTATGACCGCGCAGCGAGCCCGTGTGTGACTACCGCACCGTGCTTCAGGCCGGCCTTGGGCCCTCGATCCCTCTGACGGCGATCCCTCTGACGGCGTGGCATGCCGGAGTGTGAGGTCGACCGTGCACATCACATTTCCCGGGGCTGTCCGGTCAGGGTGATGAACGGCAACACCGCCGCACACCGAGAGCGAACGAAGGACGACACGATGTCTGAGACAGCAGCAGCCGAACGCCGCGCGCCCCACGATGCGCGCGCAGTGAGCCGCGCCCAGTACGGCGCGCTCGTCGCGACGGTGATCATCGTCGGCGTCGTCGGCGCGTGGTCCTACTTCTGGCCGCAGCCCTACTTCGACCACTTTCCCGTCTTCCTCGGCGAATGGGTCTCCAAGGACGGCCCGTACAACGAGCACCTCGTGCGCGACCACGGCGCCATGTACCTCGCGCTCGGCGCGGCATCCCTCTACGGGCTCGTCCGGCCCTCACAGGTCGGCTGTCTGCTGCTGGGCATCGCATGGACGGCCTTCGGGGTCCTGCACTTCGGATACCACGTCACCCATCTCCACCACCTCCCGACGGACGAAGCCACCGGCCAGGTCGTGGTCCTCGCCGTCGCGATCCTCCTGGCGGTCGCGTTGATGATCCCCGGGCGCGCTCGCGAGAGACAGGAAGCGCGGTAGGACGGTCGAACACGGCGTCGGCT
>NZ_JBHXBG010000017.1:0-50325 GCF_042726755.1 Promicromonospora sp. NPDC060271
CACCCCGTTTGGGCCCCCCTGGGGCGGGGGGGGGCCCCCCCCCCCCCCATCCCCTTCTGTTTTTTGGTGGTTTTTTGGCCCGCTCAAGGCTTCAGGCGGCGCAAATAGCCAGCACTCAACGAGGCTGGTGGTCGGGTCTGGACTGTGGGCTGAACGCGTGGTTAGCATATTGAACATGCGTTCAGCCGAGGCTGGGGAAGCAAGCGGCGGAGAGGCGAGCACGAGCGACCTCACCGCGCGTGCCCGGATCCGTGACGCCGCGATCAACCGGTTCGCGGTGGAGGGTTTCGGCGCCTCGGTGCGCGCCATCGCATCCGACGCCGGCGTGAGCGCCGGCCTCGTGATGCACCACTTCGGCTCGAAGGACAAGCTGCGCGCCGAGTGCGACGCGCACCTGCTGGCCACCATCGGCAGGCTCAAGCGCGAGAACGTCGCCGAGGCCGCCGCGGGCCACAGCCTCTTCCACAAGTTCGCGGCCGTCGAGGAGAACGCGCCCATCGTCGGGTACGTCCTGCGGTCCATGCAGGACGGCAGTGCCCTCGCGCAGGAGTTCATCGGCCACATGGTCGACGACGCCGTTGGCTACACCAAGGACGGCGTAGCGGCGGGCGTGATCGTGCCCAGCCGGGACGAGGTGGCGCGGGCCCGCTACCTCACCCTCTCGTCGCTGGGTGCGCTGCTGCTCGAGGTGACGCTCAGCCCGCCGTCGGACCCGAGCGACCTCGCGGGGATCGTCCGCGGCTACTTCACGAACAGCTACCTGCCGATGCTGGAGCTGTTCACCGAGGGTTTCCTCACGTCTCGCCGCATGCTCGACGAATACCTGATGTACGTGCCCGACCCGCCGTCGGGGGAGGAGTAGCGCCTGCCACAACCCCTCTTCCGACGTCCGAGAGCGAGCGAACCATGACCGCGACCCCAGCGATAGAGATCCACGACCTACGCAAGACCTTCGGCACCGTCCAGGCCCTCGACGGCCTGAACCTGACCGTCCAGCCCGGCGAGATCCGCGGCTTCCTGGGCCCCAACGGGGCGGGCAAGTCCACCACCATCCGCGTCCTGCTGGGCCTCCTGCGCGCCGACTCCGGCTCCGCCCGCCTGTTCGGCGGGGACGTGTGGCGCGACGCCGTCGAGGTGCACGAGCGCATCACGTACGTGCCCGGCGACGTGAGCCTGTGGCCCAACCTGACCGGCGGCGAGTGCATCGACTACCTCGCCCGGCTCAGCGGCCGCCACGACAAAAAGCGGCTCGCGGCGCGCAAGGCCGAGCTGCTGGAACGCTTCGAGCTCGACCCGCGCAAGAAGTCGCGCACCTACTCCAAGGGAAACCGGCAGAAGGTCGCCCTGGTCGCGGCGTTCCTGACCGACGCGGAGCTGTACGTGCTGGACGAGCCGACGTCCGGCCTGGACCCCCTCATGGAGGCCGTGTTCACCGAGTACGTCCACGAGGCCAAGGACGCCGGCCGGTCCGTGCTGCTCAGCAGCCACATCCTGTCCGAGGTCGAGAAGGTGTGCGACACCGTCACGATCATCCGCAACGGGACCGACGTCGAGTCGGGCACGCTCGACGAGCTGCGGCACCTCACGCGCACGAGCGTGACCGCGGTGGTCGCGGGCGACCCGTCGGCGGTCGCGGGGCTGCCCGGCGTGCACGACCTGGTCACCACCGCCTCCGACGGCGGGACCCGGGCCACGTTCGACGTCGACAACGCGCAGATCGGCGCCGTCCTGTCCGCCGTCGCCGCGCTGGACGTGCACAGCCTCACCGCGACCCCGCCGTCGCTGGAGGAGCTGTTCATGCGCCACTACGGCGACGTGCTGGAGGACGCACGATGACCGCCCTCGCTGCCGCGCCGGCCGGCGTGCGCGGACCGGCCTTCGGCGCCACGCTCGCCGGCACCGGCCGCCTGCTGCGCTTCATGCTGCGCCGGGACCGGCTGCGGCTGCTCGTCTGGCCGCTCGGTGTCGCGCTGCTCTACGCGGGTGCACTCGGCGAGTACGTGATCCTCGGCGACGATCCGGAGGCGATGTCGGTCCGGGCCGCCCTCATGCGGACCCCCGCCATGATCTCGATGGCCGGGCCCGGCTACGGCGTTGACGACTACACACCGGGTGCGGCCGTGGCGAACGAGCTGATCCTGTGGCTGGTGCTCACGCTCGCCGTGATGAGCATCCTCCAGGTCGTGCGCCACACGCGTGCCGAGGAGGAGAGCAGCCGGTCGGAGCTGGTGCGGGCCGGTGCGGTGGGCAGGCACGCGTCGTCCGTCGCGGCGCTGCTGCAGGTGCTGATCGCCAACGTGCTCGTCGCCGTCGTCTCGGGCCTGGTGCTGGTGGCCTTCGACTTCGACGCGACCGAGTCGTTCACCATGACGTTCTCGATAGCGCTGGGTGCGCTCGTGTTCGGCGCGGTCGCCCTGGTGGCCGCGCAGGCCATGGAGCACGGGCGTGGGGCGACGGGAGTCTCGCTCGCCGTGCTCGGCGGGGCGTACTCGCTGCGGGCCATCGGCGACATCCAGGAGGAGCACGGGAGCTGGCTGTCCTGGCTGTCCCCGATCGGCTGGGTCCAGCAGACCCGGGTGTTCGTGGACATGCGCTGGTGGCCGCTCGGGCTGTGCGCGGCCGCGATCGTCCTCCTCATCGCACTGGCCGCCCTGCTGGGCTCGCGCCGTGACTTCGGCGCTGGGATGGTCGCCGTCCGAGCGGGCCGGTCCGACGCCGCCCCCGCACTGACCGGGCCCTTCGCCCTGGCCTGGATCCAGCAGCGGATGGCCCTGCTCTGGACCAGCCTCGGGCTCGGCCTCATGTGGTTCGCCTCGGGCGGTGTGGTCGAGGCGGTGCCCGACCTCGTCGAGTCCGTGGCCGACAACCCCGTGTACTCCGCCATCCTGGGCGAGGGCGACGACCTGATCCGGACGTTCCTCGGGGTGTTCGGCCTGTATGCCGGCTCCGGCGCGGCGGCGTTCGGAGTGGCCATGGCGCTCCGGGCCAAGGGCGAGGAGGAGAGCGGACGCGCCGAGCTCGTCCTCACCAAGCCGGTGAGCCGCGCGCGGTGGTTCGCCTCCGGCCTGGTCCTCGCACTGGTCGGTGCCGCCGTCGTGCAGGTGACCGGCGTGCTCGCGCTGTGGGCGGGCGCCGCGTCGTCGGGCGTCGACGAGCCCGGCTTCGGCGCCTACCTGGAGCTCGCCCTCGGCTACCTGCCCGGTCTCGCGGTCGTCGTCGCGTTCGCGGCGGCGCTCTACGCCTGGGTGCCGAAGGCCACCGGGCTCGCCTGGGTGCTGTTCGGCTACATGTTCGTGGTGGGCATGTTCGCCGACCTGTTCGGCCTGCCGGACTGGGCGCGGGGGATCTCGCCCTTCTGGTGGGTGGGCAACCCGATGGTCGACGGCGTCGACGCGGCTCACCTGTGGGGGCTGTGCGGTGCCGCCGCCGTGCTGTTCCTGCTGGCCTTCATCGGTTTCCGGCGGCGTGACCTGCAGAACGGCTGAGCCACCGGGCGGGGTGTGCGGCTGTCTTCCGTATGCTCCGTCCGGTAAGGTTCGAGGCGCCGTTCGGCGTCAGCAGGCAGGTTCTCACCGCCGCTCCCGGACCGTGCCCCACCGAGTCCAGTGAGGATGGGCCGATGATCTTCAAGGCCGTAGGTGACGGCCGCCCGTACCCCGAGCACGGGCGCTCGCGCACACGCGACTGGGTGGACGTGCCGCCACGCCAGGTGCGGCTCGACGAGCTCGTGACCACGAAGCGCACGCTCGACCTCGATACGCTGCTCGCCGAGGACTCCACGTTCTACGGCGACCTGTTCGCGCACGTCGTCGAGTACGAGGGCACCCTGTATCTCGAGGACGGCCTGCACCGCGCGGTGCGCGCCGCCCTGCAACAACGTCCCGTCCTGCACGCTCGCGTGCTCACCATCCGCTGACCTCAGGTAGGTTCGAAGAGTGACATCCCCCGGACTGGACCAGGCGCGAGTGGAGCGCCGTCGCCGAGAGCACGAGCGCCAGGCAGTGGTCTTCGGCGTGCTCATCGCGTTCCTGGCGGTCTGCGGCATCTTTGCGCTCGCGGTCTACTCGGGCGCCATCGCCGCGCCGTTCAACCGTCCGTTCAACACGGTGGGCGTCGCGGAGCAGGAGACCTTCCCGGTGCCGTGCCTGCCCGCTGTGGAGGGCCAGCCGGACGGCGCCCTCCCGGTCGCGTACTCGGACGTCCGGATCCGGGTGCTGAACGCCTCGGGCGAGGGCCCCGACGGCATCGGCCAGACCGGCCTCGGGGGCGCTTACGAGAACGCGCTCAGGGACCGGGGTTTCAAGGTCGACGAGGCGACCAACGCCGCCAAGAACCTCACGTACTCCGAGCTGCGGTTCGGCAAGGGCGGAATCGTCGCCGCGTACACCGTCGCGGCCCACTTCCCGGACATCCGGCTCGTCCTCGACGACCGGAAGAGCAAGGACCGTAGCGTCGACCTGCTGATCGGGTCCGAGTTCGAGCCCCCTCTGGACATCGCTGATGTCGGCATCTCGGCAGATACCCCGCTGACCAACGCCGAGGGCTGTGTACCGACGGCGGAGATCGAACCGCAGCCCAGGATCGGCGTGCGGGAGTCCACCGACGAAGAGTCGGCCACGCCTGCTCGCTGACCGAGCTCTTCGTCAGATGGTCTGTGTTCGGTGCGCCGTCAGAGCTTCAGCAGCGCCTGGACCGGGGTGTGGTCGCTCGGGTAGCGGCCGCCGCTGGTCCACGTGTTGATCGCGGCCGCACGAACCTCGACGCCGGGTGACGCGAGGATCCAGTCGATGCGCGCGCCGTCGGGGTTCGGCGTCCCGTAGTTGGGGAACGTGCCCGCGTACGGGGTGAGCTGCCGGTCGGCGGCGAGCCAGGTGTCCTGGAGGCCGCCCTCGGTGACCAGGACGTCGTACGCCGCCGAGCCCTCCGCCGCCGCGTTGCAGTCGGCGGTGAAGACGACGGGGAGGTCGATCTCCGCGATCTGGTCGCGGACGACCTGGGCGCTGCGCACGCGTGCGTTCTCCGCCTGATGGTCGAAGTGCGAGTTGATGTGCAGGAAGTCGCGGCCGGTCACGCTGTCGTGCAGCTCGGCCCAGGTGACGATCCGGGTGACGGTGTTGCCCCAGGTGGCGGAGCCGATGACCTTCGGGGTGTCGGACAGCCAGAACTGGTCCCACCACTTCACGGTCAGGCGCCGCGCGTCGTAGAAGACCGCCGAGTACTCGCCGGCCGCGCCGCCGTCGCGCCCGAAGCCCACCATCTTGTAGCCGCGCCCGAGCCCGGCCTCGACGGCGGAGAGCTGGTTGAACTCCACCTCCTGGACCCCGAGGATCGTCGGCTGCTCCAGCCGCAGGAACTCCGAGGTGAGCGGTGCGCGCTCCGGCCAGTAGTCGGGTTCGCCGGGCCGGGTCTGGCCCTCGCGGTCGTAGCGGACGTTGAAGCTCATGGCGTGCAGGAGCTCGCCCCGTGCGCGGCCGATGACCGGCCGACCCGCCCCCGAGGTCCGGGCCGAGGCCGGGCCGGCCAGCGCGGTCGAGGCGCCGAGGGCGCCCGCTGCCGCTGCGCCTGCGGCCGTCAGTATCGTGCGGCGTGAGACTCCGGCTGTGCCAGGAGTGGTGGACATGGGCTCTCCTCCAGGTCAGGGAACTGGTGCCCGCTCACCCGACCAGACGGAGGTGAGCACGTCCACAACACCGTGTGACGGGCCGGCGAAATGCCGGGCTCATCGTCCTGAGACGACGATGACGCGGGACATCTGCACGATGTCCCGCGTCATCACACTGCGGAGGATGGGGGATTCGAACCCCCGAGGGCGTTAACCCAACACGCTTTCCAAGCGTGCGCCATAGGCCACTAGGCGAATCCTCCTCGCGCTCGCCAAGGCGGCGCGCGGCCACAGGACCGAAGTCTGGCGCGGCCTGTCGAGGATACCGGACGCCGTGCTCGGACAACGAATCGGAGCACGCGACGCGGCTGTGAGGTCGCGTACAGCGGGTTCGACCTGGTTGGGCCGGGGTGTTCGGATCGGTTAGGCTGGGGGCAGACCCCTCGTACGGCATCACCTCGCCGAACTCCCCCAGGGCCGGAAGGCAGCAAGGGTAAGTGAGCTCTGGTGGGTGTGCGAGGGGTCCTTCAATGCCCGGGATTCGGCGGCTCATCCAGCATGTGGACGTAATTCGTTCCGCATCGTGGGATTTACCCCGAGGCGATTCGCCTCGACGTCGTGCAGTGCCGCACGATGTCCGTATGACCCGCACCTGGACCGCAGCAACGACGTCGCGCACCTGTCGCGACGCGATGTGTCGCGCTCACGTGCGCGGCGAGCGAATGTGCGAGCGCTGAGCGCGCCTCGCTGTACCGCGGCCCGCTGAGGGCCGTTCGAACTTCTCCGAGCTCGCCACGTTGCTGATGGCCGTGGCCCGCCGTCTCACCTCGGCCTGCGTCAGACGCAGACCCCACGCATCCTGAGCACAGGCATACCCGCGCCAGTGCGCCCCTGAGAGGACCACCCATGTCTCGCTTCACCTCTGTCCTGGCCACCGGTCTCGCCGCCGTCACCGCCCTCGCGCTGAGCGCCTGCGGTGCCGGGGGCGACGCCACGGCGGCCGCAGGCACCGCCGAGGACCCGGTACGCATCGGCGTCGTCAACTCCGGCGACGACTACTGGACCACCTTCACCGACCTGGCCGAGAAGGAGGGCATCACGGTCGAGCTGGTGAACTTCAGCGACTACCAGCTCCCCAACCAGGGCCTGACCGACGGCGACCTCGACCTCAACCAGTTCCAGCACCTGCAGTTCCTCGCGGGCTACAACACTGCCTCTGGGCAGGACCTCACGCCGATCGGCGCGACCGCCGTCTACCCGCTTGGCCTGTACTCCCAGAAGCACGACAGCGTCGAGGCCATCCCCGACGGCGGCGAGATCGCCATCCCCAACGACGACACCAACCAGGCGCGGGCGCTGCTCGTGCTCCAGGAGGCCGGGCTCGTCACCCTGCGTGACGGCGGCAGCGCGTTCTCCACGCCGGCCGACATCGTCGAGGACGAGTCGCGCGTGACCGTCACCCCGGTCGACGCCGCCCAGACGGCGCTCGCGCTGCAGGACGTCGACGCCTCGATCATCAACAACGACTTCGTGGGTGACGCCGACCTGACCGCCGAGGACGCCATCTTCTCGGACGACCCGGACTCGTCCGCGGCCGAGCCGTACATCAACGTGTGGGTGGCGCGGGCTGCCGACGCCGACAACGAGGTGTTCCAGCAGCTCGTCGAGATCTACCACTCCCCGGAGGTCGAGGAGGGCGTGCTCGAGGCCTCGGGCGGCACCGGTGTCATCAAGGACAACTCTGCGGCCGAGCTGCAGGAGATCCTGGCCGGCATCGAGGCGGACGCGTCCTGATGCCTTCCGTGACCGACGCTGCGACCAGCAGCATCGTGCGGTTCGAGGGCGCCTCCAAGGTGTTCCCGGGCCGGGGGCGAGGTGCGGAGGTGCGCGCCGTCGACGATGTCACCCTCGAGATCCGCGAGGGCGAGATCTTCGGCGTCATCGGTCAGTCGGGTGCAGGCAAGTCGACCCTGGTCCGGTTGATCAACGCGCTGGAGCGCACCACAGGGGGCGACGTCGTGGTCGACGGCGTCGCGCTCGGCGCTCTCAACGAGGCCCGGCTGCGCCCGGTGCGCGCCGGGATCGGGATGGTGTTCCAGCAGTTCAACCTGCTCGCCTCCCGGACCGTCGCGGGCAACGTCGCGTACCCGCTCGAGGTGGCCGGCTGGCCGCGTTCGCGGCGGGAGGCTCGGGTCGCCGAGCTGCTCGACTTCGTCGGCCTGGCGGAGAAGGCGGGCGTGCACCCGTCCGCCCTCTCGGGCGGGCAGAAGCAGCGCGTCGGCATCGCCCGGGCGCTGGCCACGAACCCGCGCATCCTGCTGGCGGACGAGGCGACGTCGGCCCTCGACCCCGAGACCACGCGCGACGTGCTGGACCTGCTCCAGCGCGTCAACCGGGAGCTCGGTGTCACCGTCGTCGTGATCACGCACGAGATGGACGTCGTGCGCTCGATCTGTCACCGCGTCGCCGTGATGGACCGCGGCCGGGTCGTCGAGGTGGGCGAGGCGTACCAGGTGTTCAGCGCGCCCGCGCACGACGTGACCCGGCGGTTCGTCGCCACCGCGCTGCGTGACCGGCCGTCGCCCGAGGTGCTGGAGCGGCTGCGCGCGCGGCACACCGGGCACATCGTGACGGTGGGTGTGGACGAGGTGGCCGGCTCGTCGGCGGTGCTCACGCGCACCCTGCGCGAGCACGGCGTCGACGGGACGGTCGTCTTCGGCGGCATCACCGAGGTCGCGGAGCGGCCCTACGGCTCGCTGACCGTCGAGCTCGTCGGCGACACGGCCGCGGTGGAGGCCGCCGTGGCGGCGCTGCGCGACGTGACCTGGGTGGACGACCACGGGAGGGCCGCCGCATGAGCTGGGAGACACTGACGCCGCTGCTCTGGGAGGCGGCCGGCCAGACGGCGTACATGGTGCTGATCACCTTGCTCGTGGGCGGTTTTCTCGGGCTTGCCCTCGGACTCGGGCTGTACCTGACGCGGCCGGGGAACCTGCTCGGCAACCGGGTCGTGTTCGCGGTGCTGAACCTCGCCGTCAACGTGGTGCGGCCCATCCCGTTCATCATCTTCCTGGTGGCGCTCGGGCCGCTGACCCGCGCCGTCATCGGCTCGACGATCGGCATCGAGGCGTTCACCTTCGCGATGTGCTTCATGGCGACGTTCGTCTTCGCGCGGCTCGTCGAGCAGAACCTCGTCTCGATCGACCCCGGAGTGGTCGAGGCCGCCCGGGCCATGGGCGCCTCGCCGTTCCGGATCGTGCGGACGGTCCTGGTCCCCGAAGCGCTGGCACCGCTGATCCTCGGCTACACGTTCCTGTTCGTCGGCGTGCTCGACATGTCCGCGATCGGCGGCTACCTGGGTGCCGGAGGCCTTGGCGACTTCGCGATCGTGCACGGCTACCGCCAGTACGACTGGGCGGTGACCGCCGTCGTCGTGCTGATCATCGTGGTGATCGTCCAGGCAGTGCAGTGGCTGGGGAACGGGCTGGCGCGGCGGGCGCTCAGGCGATGAGGCGCCGGCTGCTGGTCCGCGGGGTGGTAGAAGTGCACCCATGACGGATCAGCAGCCAGGCCCTGACACACCACCACCACCGGCCCGCGAGATCAGCGTCGCCTACCGCCGATGGGCGAACGTCCTCGTCTGGGCCGCGGCAGCCATCGGGCTGTTCGTGGTGGTCGCGTCCGTGACAAGTGTCGTGTTCCTTGCCCAGGCGGACGCCGACTCGTCCAAGTCGGCACTCGGCTACCTCGCCATCGTCCTCTGGGTCGGCATCTTCGCGGCCGTCCCGGTCCTGCTCGGAGTCGGTATCCCCGGCCTGGTCATGAAGCTGCGCGTGCGGCAGCAGGACCGGGCGTCGGCCGGCCGGTGACGGCCCCCGCTCGTACCTGTGGAGGGCTGTCCTCCGCGTGTCGGTGAGGCCGTCTATCGTTGCGGGGGTGAGCACCGCCCTATACCGCCGCTACAGGCCCGAGACGTTCGCCGAGGTGATCGGCCAGGACCACGTCACGGGCCCCCTCATGCAGGCCCTGCGCAGCGGGCGGGTGAACCACGCCTACCTCTTCAGCGGTCCACGAGGCTGTGGAAAGACGACGTCGGCGCGCATCCTCGCCCGCACGCTCAACTGTGCGAAGAACACGCCCGAGTCGCCGATCGACACCCCGTGCGGCGAGTGCCCCTCGTGCGTTGAGCTGGCGCGCGGCGGCAGCGGTTCGCTCGACGTGGTGGAGATCGACGCGGCGTCGCACAACGGTGTGGACGACGCGCGCGACCTGCGCGAACGCGCCACGTTCGCGCCGGCTCGCGACCGGTACAAGATCTTCATCCTCGACGAGGCGCACATGGTGACGCCGCAGGGCTTCAACGCGCTGCTGAAGATCGTCGAGGAGCCGCCGCCGCACATCAAGTTCATCTTCGCGACCACGGAGCCGGACAAGGTGATCGGCACCATCCGGTCGCGGACGCACCACTACCCGTTCCGGCTCGTGCCGCCGGACGTGCTGTCGCCGTACCTCGAGCAGCTCTGCGCCGCCGAGGGCGTCGAGGTGACCAGCGGAGTGCTCCCGCTGGTCACGCGCGCGGGCGGCGGTTCGGTACGCGACTCCCTTTCCGTGATGGACCAGCTCATCGCCGGCGCCCCGGACTCGGTCGTCGACTACGACCTCGCGGTCGGCCTGCTCGGCTTCACGCACGCGACCCTGCTGGACGACGTGGTGGACGCGCTCGCGGCACGCGACGGGGGGTCGATCTTCCGGGTGGTCGACCAGATCATCGTGACGGGGCACGAACCGCGCCGGTTCGTCGAGGACGTGCTGGAGCGGCTGCGTGACCTCATCGTCATCGGGGTCTCGGGTGACGCTGCCAGCGCTGTGCTGCGGGGTATCCCGACTGATCAGCTCGACCGCATGCGAACCCAGGCCGGTCGCCTCGGGGTCGCCGAGCTCTCCCGGGCCGCCGACCTCGTGAACGCGGCCCTCACCGAGATGACTGGCGCCACATCGCCGCGCCTGCACCTGGAGCTGCTGTGCGCTCGCCTGCTCCTGCCCGGAGCCGACGACGGGGCCGCGGGCTTCGCCGCGCGTATCGACCGGCTCGAGCGTGGCGGGATCGTCGCTTCCGGCGCCTCGGCCGCACCCGGTCCTGGGCACGGCACGGCGTCGGGGGGCGGTACGGCACCTGTCGGTGCACCGCCGCAGGAGCCGACGGCGGGCGGGCTCGCCGGGGCGGCCGCCGCGCGTGCGGTGCTCGACGCGCGCAAGAAGCGGGGGGAGCCAGGCCGGTCCGCGACCACGGAGCCCGCTCGCCCCGCACCCGAGGCTGCTCCGGTCGCTCCTGCCGCCGCACCCGAGCCCGAGCCGACGGCCGCGGACGCACCCGCACCGGCGGCGCCCGCGGAACCCGAGCCGGCCGTCCCGGCGGCGGCTCCGGTTCAGGAGGCGCCCGTACAGCAGCCACCGGCAGAGCCTGCCGCTGTCTCGGCACCAGCCGAGTCCCAGGCAGAGCCGGCTGTCACGACGGAGACGGTCCGACGGCGCTGGCCGGAGGTGCTCGGCTCGCTCGCCGCCGCGCGCGTGACGTGGTCGCTCGTCGGCCCGAACGCGCAGGTGGCCTCGCTCGAGGGCAACACGCTAAAGCTCGGCTTCGCGGCCCCCGGCCTGGCCCGCACGTTCTCGAACGCACGGCACACCAGCGCGGTGGAAGAGGCGGTCTATCAGACGCTCGGCATCCGAGTCCGGGTCGAGGCGACCCTGGACGAGGGCCCGTCCGGCGGCGGCGCGGGGTCCGGCGGCGGAACCTTCGGCGGTGGCCCGTCGACGGGTGCGTCGCCGAGCGGCGGTCCGGCGGCGGGCGGCGTCGGACCTGTGTCGGACGAGCCCGGCAGCGGGGCCCCTGCGCCCGATACCGCTCCGGCGCCCGACTGGCCCGACGTGCCGCCCCCCGGCGGGGCGTCGGCCACGGTGTCCGCCACGTCGGCCTCGGCCGAGGCGGTGGCCGTCGTGGGTGCCACCGCGGTGGGTGCGGTGGGTGGTGGTCCCTCGGGTGGGTCGGTGGCGACCGCCCAGGGGAGCGTCGCGGTCGCCGAGCGTCCCGAGCCTTCTCGGCCCCGGCCGACCGGTCCCGAGGCGGGGCGTCCAGAGCCTTCCAGGCCTGCAGCCCGCCCCCGGGCGGCGGCGAGCGCGGCCGACGAGGCCTGGCTCTCCGGGGCCAGCGCTACCGAACCGCCTGCGGACTACGACATGCCGGAGCCCGAGCCGGTCTACGAGGACCAGGTCCCGGCAGCGGCTCCAGCGCAGGCTCCGGCCCCGGCGCGAGCCCCCATGTCCGGCGCGGGTAGCGCGCGCGAGGCCCTGCGACAGGCGAACGAGCGCCGCGCGCGGGCGGCGAGCGGTGCCGCCTCCGATCCGCGCCGCGGGACCACCGCGGACGTCGGTACGAGCGCGCCGCGAACGGCGGTCGCCCCGGCCGGCGAACCTGATCTCTACGACGAGCCGTCCGCGGACGATCCGGACATCACGTCGGCGGGCATGGTCGGCGTACCGCTCGTCGTGCAGGTGCTGGGCGGAACGGTGATCGAAGAGATCGTGGAGCAGTCATGAGCGAGGGCGGCGCCGTCGGTCCGATCACGACGCTGCGGATCGTCGCGGTCGTCGTCGAACGGTCCGACGGGCGGCACCTGCTCGTCCGCAAGCGAGGCACACAGACGTTCATGCAGGTGGGCGGCAAGATCGAGCCAGGTGAAGAGCCCCTGGCCGCGCTCGTCCGGGAGGTCGAGGAGGAGGTGGGCCTACGGCTCGATCCGGCGGACATCGAAAGCCTCGGCAGGTTCGGGGCGCCGGCCGCAAACGAACCCGACCACGTCGTCGACGCCCACGTCTACCAGGTCCGCCTGCGACCAGGTACCGAGGTCGCCGTCCGGGCAGAGATCGAGGAGCTGGTGTGGATCGATCCTGCCGATCCGGTCGCGAGCTACCCGCTCGCGCCGCTCACCCGGGACCTGCTGGTCGCCGCGGGGCACTGAGCTCAGCCCTGCGCTCGCTCGGCCCGGAGCCGCGCCACGAGTGCGGCGCGTTCACGCTCCATGCGGCGTCGAGGGTCGGTGTCGTCCGCCTGCTGGGCGGGTCCGGCCACGGTCAGGAGCAGCCAGTTGAGCCGCCACTTGAAGCGGTACCCGAGGGTCAGGCCGTCGCGGTCGCGCATTCCGTTCCTCCATTGCTTGGTGTACCAATAGTTTGCACACAAACTGTTAGTCTGGTCAATATCGAGAGGAGAGACATGACCGCCGCATCACGGCCCGACGCCGTAGCCACCGACGACCTCCTGGCTCTCGACCGTCAGGTCTGCTTCGCGCTCGCCGTCGCCTCACGCAGCGTCATCGCGCTGTACCGGCCGCTGCTCGAACCGATGGGTATCACGCACCCGCAGTACCTGGTCATGCTCGCCCTGTGGGAGCGGTCGCCGCTGTCCGTCAAACAGCTCAGCGGACTGCTGCAGCTCGACCCCGGCACCCTGTCCCCCCTGCTCAAGCGGCTCGAGGCGATCGGTTACGTGACGCGCCGCCGCGATCCTCGCGACGAGCGGGCGCTCGCCGTCGAGCTCACGGAGGAGGGTCGTGCGTTGCGCGAGCAGGCGCTGCGGGTGCCGCCGGCGATCATGGCGCGGCTGGGCATGTCCGCCGAGGAGCTCCAGGCGCTGCACAGCAGCCTCACGCGGGTCATCGCGGCGGCTGCCCCGTGAGTCGCGGCCGCCTGCATCACGTCGAGCTGTGGGTCCCGTCCCTCGTCCGCGCGGAGCGGTCCTGGGGCTGGCTCCTCACGACGCTCGGCTACTCCGAGCACCAGCGGTGGGACGCCGGCCTGAGCTGGATCCTCGACGGCACCTACGTCGTCGTCGAGCAGAGCCCTGCCCTCTCGGCCGATACCCATGACCGGCTCGCTCCAGGCCTCAACCACCTCGCGTTCCACGGCGGCACGCGCGACGAGGTGGATCGGCTGGTCGAGGCAGCACCCGAACACGGCTGGGCTCTCCTGTTCCCCGACCGGCATCCGCACGCCGGCGGACCCGACCACTACGCCGCTTACCTGGAGAACGGCGACGGCTACGAGGTCGAGGTCGTCGCGGGCTGACCGTCGATGGGGCAGGCACTGTCAGTGACCCGTGGCACAGTCGGTCCATGGCCAACCTCCAGCTCGCCGAGCTCACGACGGACAATCTCTTCGCGGCCGTCCAGCTCCCACCTCAGCCACCCGACAAGGAGCCCGTCGCACCGGTCGCCTGGTCGATCGCCGAGGCGTACGTCAACCCGACCGCATGGCCGAGGGTGGTCCTCGACGGCGACGAGGTGGTCGGCTTCGTGATGGCGAACTGGAACCCGGACGAGGAGATCCCGGAGTTCCGCGCCGGGATCTGGCGACTCAACGTGGCCCGCGAGGCGCGCAAGCGTGGGGTCGGCCGGTTCGCGGTGGAGCAGGTCGCCGAGGAGGCCAGGCGTCGCGGGCTCGACCGCATCACCGTCCTGTGGGTCCCGGGTGCGGACGGGCCCGAGGAGTTCTACCTGCGGTGTGGCTTCCGCAAGACGGGGAACATCCTGTTCGACGAGGTGGTGGGCGAGCTCCTGCTCTGAGCCGGCTACCCGTCGAGCCAGTCCTGGACTCCGTCGAGCAGCCGCCGTCGCAGACCGTCCGGCGCGTGCGAGGCCTGGATCGAGGCGGCAGCGATCGTCGCGAACTCAGAGTCAGAGCAGACCTCCCGCACGATCTCGTACTGGCCCAGTACCCCGGCCCCGAACAGCAGCGGGTCGTCGCTCGCCAGGGCTACGGGGACGCCGCCGGCCAGCAGCGCGGGCACCGCGGTCAGGGCGGGCGTGACGCCGAACGGCGGGTACGACGTCGGGCAGACCTCGAGCGTCACCTGCCGCTCCGCGAGGAGCGCGACCACCGACGGGTCCTCGAGCGCCGTCAGCCCGTGCCCGATACGGGTGGCGTCCAGCAGCTCGACGCAGTCACGCACGTGCCACGCGCCCTCGTAGAACCCGGCGTGCGGTACGCGAGCCAGCCCGGCGTCGGCCACCGCCCGGTACGCCGGGACGAAGTCGCCGACGCGTCCGCGCCGCTCGTCGTTCGAGAGCCCGAAGCCGAGCACGCCGTCCGCCGCGTACTTCACCGCGAGCCCGGCGATCCGCTCCGCGTGGGCGGGGTCCGCGCCCCAGCTCGCCGCGAGGATCACGCCGACCGGCAGGTCGCGAGCGGCGTCGAGCAGTGCCTCGACCACCGCCTCCAGCGACCCGAGCCATCCCGCGTACGACGTCGGGTCGACCTGCAGCTCGGTCCAGCCGACGCCGTCGCCGGCATCCTGTTCCACGGCTTCTCGGACCACGCGCGCGATGTCGTCGGCCGAGCGGACCGCCGCGCGGGCCGTGTCGTACCGGGCCTGGAACACCTCCCAGCCGTGCACCACACCGGGCTCGATCGCCGCGGCGGGCAGCGCCGGGAGGTCGTAGCGGGCAGCCAGCTCAGCGGCGGTCGACGGCCGCATCGATCCCGTCAGGTGCAGGTGCAGGTTCGCCTTGGGCAGCGCGCGCAGGTCGCGGGGCATGCCAGGGAGTCTGGCACGGGTGACCATGCACCTGCTGCCAGGACGGTGCTGATCCTGGCAGCAGGTGCATGGTCATCTCAGGCGCTGACGTCGGCCGCCGCGGCCTTCGGTTCGATGGCGCCCTCGGCCCTCGCCGAGAGCCCGCCCGACATCGCGTACTCCTCCTCGGGTGACAGCACCAGCCGCTTGCGGCCCACCAGCGCGAACATGACGAGCCCCACCACGAAGACGACCAGGAACGTCACGACCGCCACCTGGAACGCGCTGTTCAGCACGATGCCGAGGAACGCAGCCACCGAGATCACGCCGGCCACGGCGGCGCCCCAGATGCCGGTCGGGCTCCGGTAGGGCCGGACGGCGTCGGGGAACTTACGGCGCAGCAGCACGAACGACACCATCTGCATGACGTACGAGATCACCGCGCCGAACACCGCGATGAACAGGATCACCCCCGACGCCGCCCCCGCAGCGTCCGGGCTGATCGCCGGGACCACGAGCAGTACGAGGGTGAGGATGACGAGGCCGAGCACCGCCGTCGCGACCAGCGCCACCCACGGTGTCTTGTGCTTTGCGCCGGTCAGTGAGAGGAAGGTCGGGTAGTAGCCCGCCCGCGAGAGCGAGTACAGGTTGCGCCCGGCGGCGAACAGGATGCCCTGGAGCGACGCGAGCAGCGCCACGAGCGCGAGCAGCGCCAGCACACCCGCCGCCTCCTCGGGGAGGAACGCCCGGAAACCGGCCAGCAGCGGCTCGTCGCCGTCGCCGGGTGACACGGTGATGGCGGCAGAACCCGTCACGGCGGGGTTGAGGAACAGCACCATCAGGCCGAAGGCGGCGAGCGTGACGACGCCCCAGACCGAGGCCTTGGGGATGTCACGCGCCGGGTCGTGGGCCTCCTCGGCGGCGAGCGGCAGCTCCTCGATCCCGAGGAAGAACCAGATGGCGAACGGCAGCGCGTAGAGGATCCCGATGGTGCCGAACGGCAGCAGCTCGGTACCGCCGTCGGCGGGCACTATGTCGTTCAGGCGGGAGAAGTCGACGGCTCCGGACGCGAAGGCGGCCACGGCGAAGAACGCCAGCACCACGAGCGAGACGACGGCGACCACCACGGCCAGCCGAAAGCCCACATGCGCCCCGAGCGCGTTGATCGCGACGAAGGCCACGTACAGCACGATCCACCACACCCACTGCGGCAGCGACTGCCCGGTGAAAGCCGTGAGCGCGGAGTCCGCGTACACACCGGAGAACCAGACGACGACGGCGGTGGTCACGACGTACTCGATGGTCTCGGCGAACCCGGTGACGAACCCGCCCCACGGACCCATCGCGGCGCGCGCGAACGAGTACGCGCCGCCGGTGTGCGGCATGGCCGCGGACATCTCGCCGATCGAGAAGATCATCGTGAAGTACATGACGGTCACGAGAACCATGGCGACGAGCATCGGGACCCAGCCCGTGGTGCCGAGGCCCACGTTCCAGCCCGAGAACTGGCCGGAGATCACCGCGGCGATCCCGATGCCCCACAGGCCCCAGAACCCGGCGCTGCGCCGCAGCTCCCGCTTCTCGAAGTACTGGCCGTCGGCCTGGGTGTAGGTGACGCCCGCGGTTCCGGGCGCCGCTGAGGTCGTTGCCATGCGGTCCTCCAGTGAGTTCAGTGGTCGAGCGCGGTGAGCGCGTCGGAGAAGCCGTCGATCAGGCGGTCGAGGTCCTGGTCGTCGAACACGAGGGGCGGGCGGAGCTTGAGCACGTTGCCCGGCCCGCAGACGGACGTGAGGATCCGGCGCTCGCGCAGCGCCTCGACGACGTCGAGGGCCGCCGCGACGTCGGGCGCCTTGGTCTCTGCGTCGGCGACCATGTCGACGCCGACGTAGAAGCCTGTACCGCGGACATCGCCCACCCGCGGGTGGTCCGCGGCGGCCTCGCGCAGGGCGGCGAGCATCCGCGCGCCGACACGGGCGGCGTGCTCCTGGAGCTTGTCCTCCTGGAGCACGTCGAGCACCGCCTGCGCGGCCGCCATCGACACGGGGTTGCCGCCGAAGGTGTTGAAGTACGGGATGTGGTCGCCGAACGAGGCAAGCACTTCGCCCCGCGCTACGACCGCGCTGACCGGGATGCCGGCGGCCATCGGCTTGCCGAGGGTCACGATCTCTGGCACGACGCCGTGGCGGGCGAACCCCCACATCGCGTCCCCCGTGCGGCCGAACCCCGGCTGCACCTCGTCGGCGATGAACACACCGCCGGCGCGCCGCACCACCTCGATGGCGGGCGCCAGGAAACCGGCGTCGCCCGCCGGGTCGGGGAACACGCCGTCGGACGAGAAGATGGAGTCGGCCAGGAAGGCGGCCAGTCGTACGCCACGCCGCTCCAGGTCGGCCACCTGCCGGGCCACCTGGTCGGCGAACCACTGGCCCAGGTCCTCTGCGGCGACGGGCGCCCGGTACGGGTCGGGTGCCGGGACGGTCCGCACATCGAGCGCCAGGTCCTGCCCGGAGCCCAGGGCGGGCGACAGCGAGGACGTCAGCTCGGTGTTGCCGTGATAGGCCTCGGCGCTGACGATGACACCGGTGCCGCCGGTGTGCGCGCGGGCCACACGGACGGCCAGGTCGTTGGCCTCCGAACCCGTGCACAGGTACATGACCCGGTCCACCTCGCCCGGCATCGTGGCGAGCAGCGACTCGGAGTAGTCGACTATCCGCTCGTGCACGTACCGCGTGTGCGTGTTCAGCGCCGCGGCCTGCTTGGCGATCGCGTCCACGACCCGCGGGTGACCGTGCCCCACCGAGGCCACGTTGTTGTACACGTCGAGGTAGTCGTTGCCGTCCGTGTCGAAGACGTGGGCCCCGCTGCCCCGTACCAGGTGCACGGGCTCGCGGTAGAAGAGCCGGTAGGCGGAGCCCAGCACGTCCGACCGTCGCTCCACCAGGCGTGCGGTCCGGGGCGGCAGTCCACCGGTGGAGTCACCGGGCCGGAAGGCGTTGGTGTCCATGATCGTCGACCGAGTAGCCACGGCAGTGCTCCTCACGCTCGCGTCCCGCCGCGCATCCCACCAGGAGGGATCCACGGCCGCCCGGCCGTCCGCAGGACGGTCCTTATCGTGACGGCAGCATGTATCTCCCGGCGCAGCCTCGCGATGACGGTCGGGTAACCGTTCGGCGCGATACCCGCCCGGCTTGTTTCGTGCCGGTGACTTGCGTGAATTCCCCGTTGCGCCCCTTGTCCGGCACCGGCGGGCGGAGCACCATGGCAGCGGCCGCCCGCCTCCGCTCCCAGCCTGAGGAGCAACCACATGCCCGTCACCGCCGCAGCGCAGTCCGCATCCGGTCCGCAGCCACCCACCCCGCCCCCAACGCTCGCCGCGTTCGACGCGCTGGTGCCGGGGGACCAGGCGCCCGGCTGGCTCCGCGACGGCGTGGCCGCGTCCTGGCAGTTCGGTCCGGCCCTCGGCGGCGAGGTCGCCATGCGCCTGATCACCGTCTCGGAGAACGCGACGTTCCTCGTGACCGCCGACGACGCACCGGCCGCCGTCGTGCGGGTCGCCCGCCCCGGGTACCTGGCCGGAGCCGACGCGTTCGAGTCCGAGGTCGCCTGGGTCGCGGCGCTCGCCGCCGAGGGCGTCTGCCAGGTGCCCGCCGCGCTGCGCACCCGGTCGGGCACGTTCTGCGCGGCCCTGGCCTCCGACGACGGCACCGACTGGTGGTGCGTCGCCTACGGCTACGTCACCGGGCGCATCCTGGAGGACCTGTTCAGCGACGCCGGTTCGGGCGCGAGCGGCGCGGCAGCGGACCCGACGTCGTACTACCGCGAGATCGGCGCCATCAACGCCCGGCTGCACGAGCACGCGCTCACCTGGGCTCCACCCGCCGGCTTCGCCCGCCACTCGTGGGACGTCCCGGACATGCTCGGGCCGACGGCGCGCTGGGGACGCTGGGAGGACGCCGTCGGCGACGGCGCGGAGCGGACCCTGCTGGAGGAGGCCCAGGCCGCGGCGCTCGAGGTCGTCGGCCGGGCTCCGCGTGACACCGCCGCCTGGGGGCTGGTGCATGCGGACCTGCGGCCGTCGAACATCATGATCCAGGGGGAGTCGCTGACCGTCATCGACTTCGACGACTGCGGCCACACCTGGTTCCAGTACGACTTCGCGGCCGCGCTGAGCTTCCTGGAGCACACGCCGGAGGCGCCGACCATGGCCGTGGAATGGCTCGCCGGCTACACGTCCGTGCGGCCGCTGGTGCGGGACGCCGTCGAGCTCGGGTGTGCGCTGTCCATGGTGCGCCGCCTGCAGATGCTCGGCTGGACCACCACCCACCGCGCCGACGCCCTCCCGCCGGACCTCTGGTCCGCGCAGGTGCCAGGCACGCTCGCCGTGGCCGAGTCCTACCTCCGCAACCCGACCTGGCTGTTGGACTGAGACCTGGTCCGGGTATCGTGCCCGGCATGTCTCGGATCCTGCCCCGGTCCACCCCGCTGGCCGAGGGTGTCGAGCCCGCAGCGGTGCGGCGCCTGATCGACAGCCTCGACCGTATCGAGGACGTGCACAGCGTGCTCGTGCTGCGGCACGGCCGTGTCATCGCGGAGGGCGGGTGGCACCCGCACACCACCGACCGGCCGCACGAGATGTTCTCGGTGAGCAAGAGCTTCACGTCGACGGCGGTCGGGTTCGCGGTCCACGAGGGGCTCCTCACGCTGGACGACAGCGTGCTCGACCTCCTGCCGGACGACGCTCCCGCCGACCCGAGCGAGCACCTGCGCGCCATGCGCGTACGCGACCTGCTGACCATGACCACCGGCCACAGCGCCTCGACCATGGAAGGTATCAACCGCACGATCTCCCTCCCTGGCGCCGGCTGGGCCCGCGCGATCCTCGCCGAGCCGGTGGAGCACCAGCCGGGCACGCGGTTCGTCTACAACACGGGGGCGACGTACCTGCTCTCGGCGATCCTGCACCGGCTGACGGGTGAGCGGCTGCTCGACTACCTGACGCCGCGCCTGCTGGCGCCGCTGGGTATCACGCACGCCACGTGGGAGCAGGACCCGGACGGCATCGACACGGGCGGATTCGGCCTCTCGATCACCATCGAGGAGATGGCCGCGTTCGGCCAGCTCTACCTGCAGGGCGGTGTCTGGGAGGGAAAGCAGCTCGTCCCGGCCGAGTGGGTCGCGGCGGCGACGGCGAAGCAGGTGGAGAACGGCCCGGGCGACTCCGACTGGAGCCAGGGCTACGGCTACCAGTTCTGGCAGTGCCGGCACGGCGCCTACCGGGCCGACGGCGCCTTCGGTCAGTACATCCTGGTCTGGCCGGAGAAGGACCTGGTGATCACCACGACGTCGGGTCTGTCGGACCTGTCGTTGGTGCTGGAGGCGGTATGGGACGCGTTCCTGCGCGACGATGCCTGGGTCACGCCGACGGACGCCGAGTCCCCGACGCCGGAGACGGCGGACGAGACCGGCACCCTGGAGCTCGCGCTGCGCACACCGGCGGGAGCGGAGTCGATCCCGGTCGAGGACTCGCTGCTCGGCGTGACCTACGACCTCGATCCGAACCCGCGAGGCTTCACCGCTCTGACGCTCGGCCGCGGCGCGGACGGCCGGACCGAGGTGGTCTTCACGGTCGGCGGCGTGGACCGTGTGGTGCAGTTCGGTTACGAGGAGTGGTGCCCGGGAACCAGCGCGTTCCTCGGCGAACCGGCCGACGTGGCGACCGCAGCGGCCTGGACGGACGAGCTGACGCTGCGCGGCCGGATGATCTTCCTCGGTACACCGTTCGAGCTGCGCCTGGAGCTGCGGTTCTCCGGCGAGGACGTGGCCGTGCTGCTCGACCAGAACGTCGCCTTCGGTGAACGGGGCGTACTGGACGTGTCCGGCAAGGCCCGCCGAACCTGACACCGGGGTCATCCCCAGGGCTGACGGCCGTTGGACCTCAGCCGCGCTAGTGTCCCGGCATGACACCAGACGGTGGTATCCGTGCGCAGGGCGTGCGGCGTTCGTTCGGTCCGGTGCACGCGGTGACCGACGTCGACCTGGTCGCCGCACCGGGTCGGGTCACCGCGCTCATCGGACCCAACGGGTCGGGCAAGACGACCCTTCTGCTCATGCTCGCCGGCCTCCTGACGCCCGATGCGGGGAGCATCCGCATCGCCGGTGCGGACCCGGTCGCCGAGAACTACGTGGCCCGCTCGCGGACCGGCTGGATGCCCGACGTGTTCGGCACCTGGGACTCCCTCACGGCGCGTGAGGTGCTCACGACCGTCGCGGCCGCATATCGGCTCGACGCCGCCACGGGCCGGGACCGCGCGAGCGAGCTGCTCGCGCTGGTGCACCTCTCCGAGCTCGCCGACCAGCCCGCGCACGTCCTGTCCCGCGGCCAGAAGCAGCGGCTCGGCCTGGCCCGCGCGCTGGTGCACGACCCGGACGTCCTGCTCCTCGACGAGCCCGCCTCGGGCCTGGACCCGCGCTCCCGGGTGGACCTGCGCGTGCTGCTCCGGCAGCTCGCGGCCGAGGGCAAGACGATCCTGGTCTCCTCGCACGTGCTCACCGAGCTCGACGAGATGGCCGACGACGCGGTGTTCATCTCGCGCGGCCGTACCGTCGACACCCGGTCCGTCGCCGACGGCGACCGGCCGCGGGCGTGGCGCCTGACCGCCCTGGACCCCGTGGCCCTCGCGGCCTGGCTGGACGAGAACGGTCCCGCGTACCGCAAGGAGGCCGACGGGCCCGGCGTACTCGTCGACCTGGCCGGGGATGCCGCAGCCGCCGCGCTGCTGCGGTCCGCGGTCGAGAGCGGCGTAGCGGTGGCGAGCCTCGCCCCGGCCGGCGGCGTGCTGGAACAGGCCTACCTGGCCCTCGAGGAGGAGCGACGATGAGCGTCGATGTAGAGGTCGCCGGACCCGCACCGGCCGACGGCGGAGCGCCCCGCGGGCGCGGCACCTGGTCCCTGTCCTGGCACGGCCTGCGAACCGTGACGGTGCTGGAGCTGCGGCAGCGCGTGCGCTCGACACGGTGGAAGACCGCGCTGATCGTCTGGTTCACGGTGGTCGGCCTGATCACGCTCCTGACGACCGGCGCGTTCCGGATGCTCTCGGGCGAGGCGATGACCGGTGGCGCCTCGTACGGCGGGACGGTCTACAGCATCGTCGTCGGGTTCGTGCTGTTCCTGGGCCTGCTGGTCGCGCCGACCCTGTCGTCGGGCGCGATCAACGGCGACCGGAACGCCGGCACGCTCGCGACGCTGCAGGTCACCCTGCTGTCACCCGCCGAGATAGTGCTCGGCAAGCTCGCCGCCGCCTGGATCGCGGCGCTCGCGTTCCTCGTCGCGAGCGTCCCGTTCCTCGTCTGGGCGCTGCTCGGGGGCGGCGTGCACTGGTTCGCACTGCTGACCACGGTGCTCATGCTGGCCGTTGTGCTGGGTGTCGTCTGCGCCATCGGGCTGGGCTTCTCGGCCCTAGTGAGCAAGACGTCGGGGTCGGCGGTGCTGACGTACCTGACCATCGGCGCGATCACCGTGGCGCTGCCGATCATGTTCGGCCTGCTCGTACCCGTCACCAGCACGACGGAGGAGGTCAGGGTCTGGGACGTCGAGGCAGGCTACGACTGGGAGAAGCCCACCGCACCCGAGTGCGAGTGGCGGACGCACGAGCTGCCCGTATGGCACAGCGAGCGCACCTGGTGGCTGCTGGCCCCGAACCCCTTCGTCGTCGTCGCCGACGCGCAGCCTCTCCAGGGCGACGTCGAGACGCTGGCGAACGAGGGGAACATGCTGGCGACGCTCCAGTACGGCGTCCGGTACGCGCGGACCGGCAACACGGGCCCGCAGGACTGGTGCAGCGAGTTCGTGTACGACGAGAGCGGCCGGGAGACCCGGCCCGACTCCCCGGTGGAGCCGGTCCAGGTCACCGACCAGCTCGTGTGGCCATGGGGCCTCGGGTTCGACCTGCTGCTCGGCGCGGCGGGCGTCCTCGTGGCGGTCAACCGCCTGCGTATCCCGACGGCCGAGCTGCCGCAGGGCACCCGGGTCGCCTGACCTCCCCGGTCAGGAGTGGAGGGCGTCGTACTCCGCCTCGGCGGCTACGTCGTCCTCCACGTCGAGGCGCACGTGCGCCAGTAGCCCCTGCAGCACGCGCAGGGCGGACGCCGCGCGCTCGCCCCACAGGGAGAAGTAGGAGAACTGCCACCACCACAGGGCTTCGAGCTCGTGGCCGCTGTCGAAGTGCTGCAGACCCTTGGCCAGCGCCTCGGCGACGCACGCGAGGTCGCCGGACAGCGACGCCGACCCGGTGTCCTCGCTGAGTACCGGGTCCACGACCTCGGTGTAGTCGTCGAACCCGTCGAACATCTTGGACAGGGCCTCGCGCAGCGGGTCGAGGTCGGTGTCGGGGCCGGCGTCGGGCTCGTAACGTTCCTTGGGCACCACGTCCACGATCGCGGCGAGCCGCGCCCCCGCGGCCAACAGGTCGGACGACGCGAGCACGAGCAGCGAGAGCTCCGCCCCCGGCATCCCTCCGGACGCCACCTGGGTCACCGTCGAGAGGAACGTCCGTGCCTGTGCGGACACCTGGTCCGCGACCTCGCTGAGGTCTGATCCAGGGGTTATCTCACTCATCGTGATCCCACCTACTTGTCGTTGCCGATGACGCGGCGGCCTTCGAACGCGCGACCGAGCGTCACCTCGTCCGCGTACTCCAAGTCTCCACCAACGGGGAGACCCGAGGCCAGCCGCGAGACAGTGATTCCCATGTGGGCCATCAGTCGGGAAAGATAGGTCGCCGTGGCCTCTCCCTCGACGTTCGGGTCGGTCGCGAGGATGACCTCCTTGACCGTCCCGTCCGCGAGGCGGGCCATCAGCTCGCTGATGCGCAGGTCGTCCGGGCCGACGTTCTCGATGGGATTGATGGCGCCGCCCAGCACGTGGTACCGCCCGCGGAACTCCCGGGTGCGCTCGATCGCGACCACGTCCTTCGGCTCCTCCACGACGCAGATCACCTCGTCGCTGCGCCGCGGGTCGAGACAGATGCGGCAGCGCTCGGCCTCCGCGACATTGCCGCAGAGCTCGCAGAACCGGACGCGCACCTTCACCTCGGTGAGCGCGTCGACCAGTCGCTTGACCTCCTCGTTGTCGGTCGCGAGCAGGTGGAACGCGATGCGTTGCGCGCTCTTGGGCCCGACGCCGGGAAGCCGGCCGAGCTCGTCGATCAGGTCTTGGACCGCGCCTTCGTACACAAGAGGTCACCCTACGGGTCGGCACCGACATACGGGCCGCGAGGCTGGTACGTTCCCCGCGTGACAGACCCCGAGGCGCGGACCGGGAAGTTCCTCGCGGCGCGGTGGCGCCGGCTGCTGATGCTCAACTACGAGGCGGACCCCGCCGTCCTGCGGCCGCTCGTGCCGCGTGGCGTCGAGCTGGACACGTGGGGCGGCCGGCACTTCGTCAGCGTGGTCGGGTTCCAGTTCCTCGACACCCGCCTGCTCGGCGTCCCGGTCCCGTTCCACCGGAACTTCGACGAGATCAACCTGCGGTTCTACGTGCGCCGCCGGGCGGACGACGGCTGGCGGCGCGGCGTCGTCTTCGTCAAGGAGATCGTCCCGCGCCCGGCGCTGGCCGCCGTGGCCTGCGCCGTCTACGGCGAGAAGTACGTGGCGCGGCCGATGCGGCACCGGATCGACCTCGCCCCCGACCGCGACACGCCGGACGGCGTCGTGGAGTACTCGTGGCGCGACGCCGGAGCCTGGCACCATGTCCGGGCCACCACCCAGGGCGGCGCGGAGCCGCTCGTCGAGGGCTCCCAGGAGCAGTTCATCACCGAGCACTACTGGGGCTACACCGCGCAGCGGGGCGGCGGCACCGTCGAGTACCGCGTCGAGCACCCGAGCTGGCACGTCTGGCAGGCCGCCGACCCGAGCCTCGAGTGCGACGTCGAGCAGGTGTACGGCCGCTCGTTCGTCGAGAGCCTCGCCGCCGCACCGGTCTCGGCCTTCGTCGCCGACGGCTCACCGGTCGTCGTCCGCCGTGGTACGACGATGTAGGACGAGCCGCCGTTCGCGCACAATGCACCTGTGCCCGAACTCGATCTCCTCACCATCGTCCTCCTCCTGCTCGCCGGCCTCGCCGCCGGGTGGGTCGACGCCGTAGTGGGCGGAGGCGGGCTGATCCAGCTGCCTGCGCTGCTGCTCGTCCCGGGGATCAGCCCCGTGCAGGCCCTGGCGACCAACAAGCTCGGCAGCATCATGGGCACGTCCACCAGCGCCATCACCTACTACCGGCGCGTCCAGCCCGACCTGCGGACCGCCGGACCGATGGCGCTCGCGGCGCTGGCCGGAGCGTTGGGCGGCGCGATCGGCGCGTCGTACATCCCGGAGCAGCTCTTCAAGCCGATGATCCTGATCGTGCTCGTCGGGGTGCTGACGTGGACCCTGCTCAAGCCGAACGTCGGCCAGCACGACAACCTGCGCTGGGTCGGCAACGGGCACAAGCGGATCGCCGCCGTGATCGGCCTGCTGATCGGCGCGTACGACGGGCTGCTCGGCCCCGGGACGGGCACGTTCCTGGTCATCAGCCTCGTGAGCGCCCTCGGGTACTCGTTCCTCCCGGCGTCGGCGATCGCGAAGATCGTGAACTTCGCGACCAACGCGGGCGCCCTGATCTTCTTCGTGCCGAGCGGGGCCGTGATCTGGAGCCTGGGCCTCGGGCTGGGTGTGGCCAACCTGATCGGGGCCTACATCGGCGCCCGGATGGCCGTGGCGAAGGGCTCGAAGTTCGTCCGCGTGGTGTTCGTCGTCGTGGTCGGCGCCCTGATAGCCCGCCTGGCCTGGGACGTCTTCGCCGGATAGGCCCGGCCGTCCCGCACGGTGAACATCACATCCGCCCGGGATGCCCGCCGTCGTACCATCGATTCGCAAACCCAACCACCCGGCGGGCCGTTGAAAGAGACGGAGGCCGGCAACGGAAGGCAGGCGCATGGCACTTGTCGTGCAGAAGTACGGTGGATCCTCGGTCGGGGACGCGCGCAGCGTGAAGCGCGTCGCGAAGCGGATCGCCGAGGCGAAGCGAGCGGGCAACGACGTGGTGGTCGTGGTGAGCGCCATGGGCGACACCACCGACGAGCTCCTCGACCTCGCACAGCAGATCACCCCGCTCCCGCCCAAGCGGGAGCTCGACATCCTCCTCACCGCGGGCGAGCGCATCTCCATGTCGCTCCTGGCGATGGCGATCACCAACCTGGGCGTGAAGGCCAAGTCCTACACGGGCCAGCAGGCGGGCGTGATCACCGACGCGGTGCACGGGCGGGCGCGGATCGTCGACGTCGTGCCCCACCGCATCCGCGAGACGCTGGACAGGGGGCAGGTCGCCATCGTGGCCGGCTTCCAGGGCGTCACCGAGTCCACGAACGACGTCACCACCCTCGGCCGCGGCGGCTCCGACACGACCGCCGTGGCGCTCGCGGCCGGTCTGGACGCCGACGTCTGCGAGATCTACACCGACGTGGACGGCATCTTCACCGCCGACCCGCGCATCGTGCCCGCCGCGCGCAAGATCGACCAGGTCAGCTACGAGGAGATGCTGGAGCTCGCGGCCTGCGGCGCGAAGGTGCTCGCGCTGCGCAGCGTGGAGTACGCGCGCCGGTACGGCGTGCCGGTGCACGTCCGCAGCTCGTTCAGCGCCCACGACGGCACGCTCGTGGTCGCGGCAGAGAAGAAGTCGAAGGAGAACCCCATGGAAGCCCCGATCATCTCCGGCGTGGCGCACGACCGTTCCGAGTCCAAGATCACCGTCATCGGCGTGCCGGACGTGCCGGGCATGGCCGCCCGCATCTTCGAGGTGGTGGCCGGAGCGGGCGCGAACATCGACATGATCGTGCAGAACGTGTCCGCTGCCGCGACGGGTCTCACCGACATCTCGTTCACGCTGCCCGACGCCGACGGTCCGGCCACCATGGCGGCCCTCACTGCCGTGCAGGACGAGGTGGGCTTCGACTCCCTGCAGTTCGACGACCAGATCGGCAAGCTCTCGCTCGTCGGCGCGGGCATGAAGTCGCATCCCGGCGTCTCGGCGCGGCTGTTCGGCGCGCTGCGCGACGCCGGTATCAACATCGAGATGATCTCCACCTCGGAGATCCGCATCTCGGTGGTCACCCGCGAGGACTCGCTGGACGACGCCGTGCGGGCCGTCCACACCGCGTTCGAGCTCGACGGCGTCGACGGCGAAGCGGTCGTCTACGCGGGAACGGGGCGCTGACATGGCACAGATCAACGATCACGGCGTGCACGTCGCAGTCGTCGGGGCGACCGGCCAGGTGGGTGCCGTGATGCGCCGCCTGCTGGAGGAGCGGGAGTTCCCCGTCGCCTCCGTCCGGTTCTTCGCGTCCGCGCGTTCCGCCGGCAGCACCCTGCCGTTCGCGGGGTTCGACGTCCCGGTGGAGGACCTCGCGGCGACCGCGACGGACGACCTCGCCGACATCGACATCGCCCTCTTCTCCGCCGGCGGTGGCACGTCGCGCGAGCACGCGCCGCGGTTCGCGGAGGCCGGTGCCCTCGTCGTCGACAACTCGTCGGCCTGGCGGCTCGACCCCGAGGTGCCGCTCGTCGTCTCCGAGGTGAACCCGGAGGCGGTCAGCGAGGCGGCCAAGGGCATAGTGGCCAACCCGAACTGCACCACCATGGCCGCGATGCCGGTGCTCTCGCCGCTGGCGAAGGCGGCGGGGCTGGAACGGCTGCGGGTGGCGACCTACCAGGCGGTTTCCGGATCCGGGCTCGCCGGGGTGGAGGAGCTGGCGGGGCAGGTGCGGTCCGCCGTCGGGCAGGATCTCGAGGGTCTGGTGCACGACGGCGGGTCCGTCGACCTGCCGGCCCCCAAGCAGTACGTGGCGCCCATCGCGTTCAACGTGCTCCCGCTGGCGGGCAACCTGGTCGACGACGGCTCGGGCGAGACCGACGAGGAGCAGAAGCTCCGCAACGAGTCCCGCAAGATCCTGGGCCTGCCCGACCTGGCCGTCGCGGGCACCTGCGTGCGTGTCCCGGTGTTCACAGGGCACTCGCTGTCGATCCACGCGGAGTTCGCGCGTCCGATCACCCCGAGCGAGGCCCGCGAGCTGCTGGCCGGGGCCCCCGGGGTCCAGCTCGCCGACGTCCCGACGCCGCTCGCGGCGGCCGGCGTCGACCCGTCCCTGGTGGGCCGGATCCGGCAGGACCAGTCCGTCCCGGACGGCCGCGGCCTGGTCCTGTTCGTCAGCAACGACAACCTCCGCAAGGGCGCAGCCCTGAACACCATCCAGATCGCCGAGCTGATAGCGGCCGACCTGGCCGAGCTCCAGACCCTGGACGCGGCTGACGACGCCTGACCGGCGACCGACCGCCACGAGGGGCGGGGGAGCGTGCGCACAGCGCATGTTTCCCCGCCCCTCGTTCTTCCCCCGCGAAGGGCCTTGCGCGCCGACATGGAGTATGGTTCATTAGTCAAGTAACGAACCAACGAAGGGGGTGAGCCGGTGTTCGACGGTCCCGAGCCGATCTATCTCCAGATCGCGCAGATGATCCGCGCGCAGGTGCTCGCCGGTGAGCTGAAGGAGGAGGAGCAGGTCATGTCCACCACACAGTTCGCGACGACGTTCCGCATCAACCCGGCGACCGCGCAGAAGGCGTTCGCGGGGCTGGTTGACGAAGGCGTGCTCTACAAGCGCCGGGGTCTGGGGATGTTCGTCGCGCCGGGCGCCAGGGAGCGCCTGCTCGATGACCACCGCAAGAGCTACTTCGAGGAGGTCCTCGCGCCGGCCCTGCAGCAGGCGGACCTCCTCGGGATCTCCACCGACGACGTGGTCGCCTACGTCCTCGGAGCGAACGGCCGGCGCAAGCCCACCACGGAGGAGTCATGACCACCGCACCGTTCGGCGCGCGCCTGGACGACGTCGTCGTCCACTTCGGCGCGAGCTACAGGATGCAGCAGAACGGCATCCCGATCAGGGACGACGCGAGCACCGCGCTCGACGGCGCCACACTGACCATCCGGCCAGGGGCCATCACAGGGGTGCTCGGCCGCAACGGCGCGGGCAAGACGACGATGCTCTCGCTGCTCGCGGCGTTCACCCGCCCGACGAGCGGCACCGTCGTCGTCGGGCCGGAGGGCGCTCAGGAGGACCCGTGGGAGAACCCCTGGATCACCTCGGGCACGCAGCTCGTCCGCGAGAGCGGTGACCTGATGACCGAGGAGAAGGTCGCCACGTCGCTCAAGTACTACGCCGACATGCGGCCCGAGTGGAGCGCCGAGACGGCCGGGCGCCTGCTGGACCTGTTCGAGGTCGACGTCCGCAAGAACCCGTCCGCGCTGTCGCGCGGCAAGCGGTCGGCTGTCGGCGCGACCCTCGGCCTGGCTTCGCGCGCACCACTGACGATCTTCGACGAGGTGTACCTCGGTATGGACGCGCCGACGCGGTACGCGTTCTACGACGAGCTCCTCGCCGACTACGCGGAGCACCCGCGCACCATCCTCCTCTCCAGCCACCTGGTCGAGGAGGTCGAGCGGCTGTTCGAGGACGTCGTGGTCATCGACCGTGGGCGCGTGCTCCTGGCCGAGTCCGCCGACGAGATGCGGGCGCGCGGGTTCAGCCTCACCGGTACCAAGGACGCCGTCGAGCGGATCGCCGGCGGACGCCGCGTGCTGCACCGCCAGCAGCTCGGCTCGACCGTCCAGGTCACGCTGGAGGGAGCCCTCGAGGCCGACGAGCTGACGGCGGCACGCGATGCGGGCGTCGAGGTGGGCGCCGTGCCGGTGCAGGACCTCTTCGTCCGGCTGACCGGTCAGGGGAGCGTGCAGTCATGAGCACCGGGACGACCCACCCCGTCACCGCCGCCCCGAGCCGGGAGGCACTGGTCCGCGCGGCCGACCGGCGCGGCGCCCGTCAGGCCGCCGCGGTCAGCGTGCGGGTCGTCACCGTCATCGGCAGCTGGTACTGGGTCATCTTCACGGTCGTCGCCGTCTCGGTCATCGTCGGCAGCGTGCAGTTCGGCTCGGGCCTGGACCAGGGCGTCGTCGATGCCCAGATAGGCGGCTCGTCACGGTGGTTCATGATGGTGCTCGGCACCGTCGTCCCCGCCGCGTACCTCCGGCTGCACGTCGCGGCGGGCGGCACCCGCCGGTCGCTCGTGACCGGCACCGTCCGGGGCGGCATCGTCGGCGGCGCGCTGATCGGCCTCGTCACCGCGGTGTACATGGTCGGAGAGCGCGCGCTGTTCGGGGCGCTCGACCTGACCTGGTCGCGCGAGTACGGGCTGCCGGTGGACGGCTACGCGGGCATCGCGCTGACGCTCCTCACGGAGACGCTGGTCGCAGCCACGTACTACCTGGTGGGTGCCGCGATCTCCGCCGGCTACTACCGCCTCGGCATGGTGCGGGGCACGGTCTACGTCCTCGCCACGCTCGTCCCGGCGGCGCTCGTCGACCTGGCGTCGCACACCGGCGTCACGGCCCTGATCGTCGGCCTCGACAACCTGCCGGACGGCGGACCCGGCGTGCTGCTGGGTCTCCTGGGCGGCGCGGTAGCGGTCGGGCTCGCCGCCTGGCTGCTCAGCGTCCCGCTGCGCTCCGTCCCCCTGCGGCCGACGCCATGAGGGGCCTCGACCGGGCCGCGCACCTGCGCGGTGCCGCGGCCGCGAGCCGGCGGCTCGTTCGCTCCGGCCTCGTCATCGGGATCTGGTTCTGGGCCGTCTACGCGCTGTATGCCGTCGGGATCACCGTCGGCAACGCCGCGGCAGGCAACGACCTGGAGATCAGCGCGCTCGACGCCACGCTCGGTGCGTCACGCTGGCCCATGATCACGCTCGGCGTCCTCGCGTCGTCCGCGATCCTGACGCTGCACGTGGCCGCCGGCGGCAGCCGCAGGTCCCTCTTCGCGGGGGTGGTCCGTGGCGCGGTGGTCGTCGGCGTGCTGCTCGGCACCGTCACAACGCTCGCCCTGCTGGGCGAACGCCTCCTGAGCACGTCGCTCGGGATGACCTGGCGCAGGCTCGGCGCCCTGCCCTTCGACTCGCCCGCCATGGTGCTCGGCACCGCCGTCGCCGAGTCCCTCGTGCTGATCACCTACGTCCTCGTCGGCTCGTGCATCGCGATCGGCTTCACGCACGCCAAGGCCTGGGGCGTGCTCCTGATGATCCCGCTCGCGGTACCCGCCGTCCTCGTCGACCTCGCAACCCGGACCGGCGTGGTCGGCACGATCGCCAACGTCGAGCTGCGGCCCGACCTCGACCACGCAGAGGTGCCCGCGTCCGAGGGACTGCTGACCATGCTGCTCGGCCTCGGCGGGGCGGCGCTCGCCGCCGTCCTGGCCGCCGTCCTGCTCTACGCCCTGCTGCGCACGGCACCCGTGCGTCCCCGCTGAGATCTGACCACCCTGATCCGACCAAGGAGCAGCCATGACGTCCCCAGTCGTCGAAGTCAGCCAACTCCGCAAGACCTATCCCGCCGCCAGGCGTGGCGGCACCCCCAAGACCGCCGTCGTCGACGTGTCCTTCCAGGTCGCCCGAGGTGAGATCTTCGGGATACTCGGCCCCAACGGTGCCGGCAAGACCACCACCGTCGAGTGCGTCGCCGGGCTCCGGCACGCCGACGGCGGCACGGTCCGTGTCCTGGGCCACGACCCCCAGGCCGATCCAGGGCTGATCCGCGAGCACGTCGGCGTGCAGCTCCAGGAGGCCGCGCTGCACGACAAGATCACCGTCGCCGAGGCGCTCGAAGTCTTCGGCTCGTTCTACTCCCAGCGTGCCGACTCGGCGGAGCTTCTCGACCTGCTCGACCTGACCGCGCACCGCCACCAGCAGTTCGGCAAGCTGTCCGGCGGTCAGAAGCAGCGGCTGTCCATCGCGCTCGCCCTGGTCGGCCGACCCCAGGTGGCCATACTCGACGAGCTCACCACGGGTCTCGACCCGGCGGCCCGTCGCGCCACCTGGGAGCTCGTCGAGCGCGTCCGGGACTCCGGGGTCACCGTCCTTCTGGTCACCCACTTCATGGACGAGGCCGAACGGCTCTGCGACCGGCTCGTCGTGATCGACGGCGGCCGCGTGGTCGCCGAGGGAACACCGGCGGCCCTGATCGAAGGGCTCGACGGCGACAGGGGAGTCCGGCTCCGCTTCGCCGACGACGGCGCCCGTGCTCGCGCCACCCAGCTCCTGGCCACCCTCGCCGGGCGGGACGGCGACGTCACCTCCGCCGTCGCCGTCGGTGACGAGATCGAGGTGACCGGCACCCGCAAGGTGCTGTTCGCCGTCGTCCAGGCGCTCGCGGCCGCCGACGTCGTCCCCGACGACGTCCGCACGCTCGAACGCACCCTCGAGGATGTCTTCGTCCAGGTCACCGGCCGGGAGTACCGCGCAGAGGAGAACGAGGAGGTGGCGGCATGACCGCCGTCGAGACCACGGTGCCCGCTCGGGCGGGCCGTGGCGGAACGCAGGTCCGCGGCTTCTGGACCCTGTTCCGCACCGAGCTGAAGGTGTGGCTGCGCGAACCCAGCGGCGTGTTCTTCGCGCTGATCTTCCCGAGCATGCTGCTGCTCGGCCTCGGGCTGGCCATCCCGTCCTTCCAGGAGCCGATGACCGACGCCCCGCCGCCCTGGGACGAGGCGCCCGGCATCACCTCCTACCTGCCGACGGTCATCGCGCTGGCCGTGGGGACGATCTCGCTGACGACCATGCCCGTGCAGTTCGCGACCTTCCGCGAGAAGGGCATCCTGAAGCGGCTGTCGACCACGCCCATGCCGCCGCAGAACCTGGTAGGGGCGCACATGATGATCAACGTGCTGGCGCTGATCGTCTCGGCCGGCGCCGCGGTCGTCGGCGGCATGGTGGTGCTCGGCGTGCCGTTCGCGGCCGACCCGCTGGTCGTCCTGCTCGTCCTCGTGCTCTCGACGACCGCCATGTTCTCGCTCGGGCTGCTCGTCGCGGCCCGTGCGGAGAAGGGCCAGACGGCGTCCGGCCTGGGGATGCTCATCTACTTCCCGTCCCTGATGTTCTCCGGGGTGTGGGTGCCGCTGCCGATCATGCCGGAGTGGATGCAGAACATCGGCCTCTACCTGCCGCTCGGTGCCTCGGCCCAGGGGCTGACGATCGGCTGGTTCGGCAACGAGGGCTTCCCGTTGGCGCAGGTCATGGTGCTGACCGTATGGACGCTCGTGCTCTTCCCGCTCGGCGTGAAGCTGTTTCGCTGGACGTGAGCGAGGTCTCGACAGGCTGGACCACAGGTCGAGCCTGTCGAGACCGCTGACAGCCCCTACGCTCTTGTCATGAAGCCGTTTCTGCTGCTGGCGACGCGTGGGGAAGACGTGGCCGCCGACGGTGAGTACGAGGCGTTCTGCCGCTACGGCGGCCTCGCGCCGGAGCAGCTGCACCGCGTGCGCCTGGAGCGTGACCCGCTGCCGCCCGTGGACCTCGACGACTACTCCGGCGTGCTCGTCGGCGGCGGGCCCTTCAACTCCTCGGACCCGTCGGAGAAGAAGGGGCCGGTGCAGGTCCGTGTCGAGGCGCAGCTCGCGGCGCTGCTCGACGAGCTGGTCGCCCGCGACTTCCCCTTCCTCGGTGCCTGCTACGGCGTCGGCACGCTCGGCGCGCACCAGGGCGCCGTGATCGACGGGACGTACTCGGAGCCGGTGGGGCCGGTCGTCGTGGAGCTGACGCCGGACGCGGCGGCGGACCCGCTGCTGGCGGGCATGCCGCAGAGCTTCTCCGCCTACGTCGGCCACAAGGAGGCGGTGCGCAAGCTGCCGGACCACGCGGTGCTGCTCGCCTCGTCGGCAGGCTGCCCGGTGCAGATGTTCCGGATCAAGCAGAACCTCTACGCGACGCAGTTCCACCCGGAGCTGGACGGCACGGGCATGGCCCAGCGGATCGCCGTCTACCGCGACTACGGCTACTTCCCGCGGGACGAGGCGGAGCTCGTTCGCGCGCGGGCGGTCGCCGTGACCGTCACCGAGCCGATGCGCATCCTGCGCGCCTTCGTCGAGCGTTACGCCCGTTAGCCGGCGTGGCCAGGCCGGCCGGGCGCGACTGTGACCGACCGCATCCTGGAACCAGGTGGACAGCGGGTAGGGGTGCGGCTACCGTTTTCGCTGTGGACATCCGTTGGTATTGGCGCTTTACGTCGGCTCCTGGTGGGGCTCGGCGGGCGCACGCCTGACCAACTTTCCACCCGGAGCCAGGGCCTGGGACGCCGATCGCGTCCAGGCCCTTCGTCTTTGCCAGACGGGCCGCTCCGGACCAGGAGTCGGTGGCGGGCCGTCCGGTTCCTTCGAACCAGACCCGCCTACCAGGAGCCCCGATCCCGATGAGCATCACGCCTGCGGAACCCGGCACCGAGACCTCCGAGCTCGGTACCCGCACATCCGACCTGCGCATTCGCGCTCTTGACCCGCTTCCCGCGCCGAACAGCCTGCTGGAGTCGATGCCGCTCGGCACCGCCCGCAGCGACCTCGTCACGACGTCCCGCCGCGAGGTGCGTGACGTCCTGACCGGCGACGACGACCGGCTGCTGACGATCGTCGGCCCGTGCTCGGTGCACGACCCGGTCGCCGCGCTCGACTACGCGGCCCGGCTCGCCACGCTCCGGCGCGAGCTGTCCGACGACCTGGTCGTCGTCATGCGGGTGTACTTCGAGAAGCCGCGCACCACGGTCGGGTGGAAGGGCCTCATCAACGACCCGCACCTGGACGGTTCGCACGACGTGCGGCACGGCCTGAGCCTCGCCCGCGAGGTACTGCTCGGCGTGCTCGACGCCGGCGTCCCGGCCGGGGCCGAGTTCCTCGAGCCGACCAGCCCTCAGTACATCGCCGACGCCGTCACCTGGGGCGCCATCGGTGCCCGTAACGTCGAGTCGCAGGTGCACCGGCAGCTCGCCTCGGGCCTCTCGATGCCTGTCGGGTTCAAGAACGCGACGGACGGCGACGTGCAGATCGCCGTGGACGGCTGCATCACCGCCGCGAGCGAGCACACCTTCTTCGGGGCCGACGGCCAGGGCCGTGCTGCCGCCGTCGAGACCACCGGTAACCCGGACTGCCACGTGATCCTGCGCGGCGGGCGTTCGGGCCCCAACTACGGAGCCGAGGACGTGGCCGCCGCCCTGCGCGTGGCACGTGGCTCGGGGCTGGGCGGCGCCGTCGAGAACGGCGTGGTCGTGGACGCCAGCCACGCCAACTCGGGCAAGGACCACGTGCGCCAGGCCGGCGTCGTGCACGAGATCGCCAACCGCATCGCCGACGGCGAGCGGGGCATCACCGGCCTCATGATGGAGAGCTTCATCGTGGCCGGCGCGCAGAAGCCCGCCCCGCTGTCCGAGCTCGTCTACGGCCAGTCGGTCACGGACAAGTGCATGGACTGGGACACCACGGAGGACCTCCTCCGTGAGCTGGCGAAGGCCGTCCGCGAGCGTCGGGGCTGAGCCTGGCGGTCTTCCGCTGGTCGGGCGTGCTGGGGGTCTCGGCACGCCCGACCAGCGGGCTCAGCGCTTGGCCGGCGCGAACCGGCCCACCAGCAGGTCCAGCCGGTGGTCGTGCGCCCCGGCGGGCAGGCGGCCGCTGCGTTCGAGCATGGCGAGGCCGTGCAGGCCGGCCCAGAAGGTCTCGGTGAGGATGCCGGGATCGTCGTCCCCGGCCAGCGGCCGGACCGCCTGAAGCAGCTCGTCGAAGCCGTCGCGGAGATACGCCGGCCCGTCAGGGGCGGCGAACGTCAGGTCCACGGCATGCGTGAACATCGCGTCGTAGAGCGCCGGCCGCTTCTGGGCGAAGTCGGTGTAGGCCGCCGCCACCGCGGCAAGGGCCTCGCGGGTTCCTCGGGCCGCTGTCCGGGCGGCCCGGAGCTCGACCGCCAGCTCCTCGAAGCCCTGGACGGCGACCGCCGTCATGATGGCGCCCTTGCCCTTGAAGTGGCTGTACAGAACCGGCTGGCTGTACTCGATCTCGGCGGCGAGCCGCCGAGTGGTGACCGCCTCCCAGCCTTCGGCCTCGGCCAGCTCTCGGGCGGCGGTGACGATCAGCCGTTCACGCTGCGCCCGCTCGCGCTCGCGGCGCGTCTCAATCGTCATGGCGAGATTCTAGCGCTGCTAGGCAATCTGCTCTCGCTCTGCTAGCGTTGCTACATCACCTATCAGCGCTAGCAAGGAGTGTCATGACCATCGTCGCCTACAGCCTGGCTGTGGTTCTGAACCTGTTCATCCTCTTCATCGGGGCGCGGTTCCTGCTCCAGCCCTACTCTGCCGCCGCCGGCTACGGCGTCCCCGCGACCCAGGACCGGGCCTACCTCGAGATCAAGGGGCTCCGCGACGCCACCTTCGGCATCGTGGGTCTCGTGCTGCTCGCCTTCGCGGGTCCGCTGGCCGGGGCGTGGTTCATGCTCGCCGTGGCGATAGCCCCGCTCGGCGACACGCTGATCGTGCTCCGCCACGGCGGGAGCAAGGCCGTCGCGTTCGGGATCCACTTCGCCACGGCCGTCGTCGTGCTCGTGAGCGCCGGGCTGTTGTTCGCGGTCTAGCCGCAGCGGTCCTCAGCCGACGAAGCCCTCCAGCTCGGCCGTCGACACCTTCTGCCGGGACCTGATCAGTTCCTCCACGCGCCCCATCTGCTCCCACACGTTCACCGCCATGCCGGCCGCCACCTGCCCGTCGACGCGCCAGAACGCCACGAACTCCCGTGCGCCCATGTCACCGGAGATCACTACGTCGTCGTAGCCGGCCTCGACGTCCACCCAGCCGGTGTACTCCATGCCGACGTCGTACTGGTCGCTGTAGAAGTAGGGCAGCCTGTCGTACTGGTCGGAAGCCCCGAGCATGGCTCGGCCCGCGTGCGCGCCGGTCCTCTGGGCGGTGGCCCAGTGCTCCACCCGGAGCGGGCGTCCGTAGTGGGGCGACGGGACGCTGGCGACGTCACCTCCGGCGAAAACGTCGGGGTGTGAGGTCGCCAGCGTTCCGTCCACGACGACGCCTCCGCCCTGCGCCGCCGACCGGAGATCCAGGCCCGCGACCTCCGCGAGTCCGACGTTCGGCGTGGCACCCACGCCGATCACGACGACATCGGCTCCCACATGCGTTCCGTCCGACAGGTCGACGCCGGTGACGCGGCCGTCGGCACCCTGGATCCGCATGACGGAGGCGTTGCGGAGCAGGTGCACCTCGTGCTCGGTGTGCACCCCGGCGTAGAAGTCGCTCATCTCGGGCCCGAGCACCCGTCCGAGGGGGTGGGACCCGCGACCGACCACAGTGACGTCCAGGCCGAGGGATCGCGCCGATGCGGCCACCTCGAGCCCGATCCATCCGTCGCCGATCACCACGAGGCGGCCGATACCTTCCAGTGATGCCTCGAGCAGCGTGCTGGAGATGCGATCCGAGTCGTCGATGGTGCGGAGATAGTGCACCCCGGCGAGATCCGCGCCGGGCAGGCCGAGCGCCCGCGGCGTGGACCCTGGGGCGAGGAGCGCCTTCGCGAAGGCGAGCGTGCTGCCGTCGGACAGGGTCAGGGTGTGACCGACTGCATCCAGCCCGACCACCGTCTCGTTGGCCTGGATGGTGACGTCGTGCTCGGTGTACCAGGCCTCGTCCAGCGGGAAGACGACGTCCCGCTCCGACTCGCCGCGGAGGTAGTCCTTGCTCAGCGGCGGGCGCTCGTACGGGTGGTGGGGTTCGGCCGTGACGACCACCAGGTCGCCGTCGTAACCACCGGTGCGGAGCGCTTCAGCGGCGCGGGCTGTGGTCAGCCCGCCGCCGACGAGGACGTACGGATCCATCGAGTGCCTCCCGTGCTGGGTTGGTCCCAAGTCTTGCACCGGTGCGCTGGGCAGGCACGAGCGCCCGGCGGCGGCCGGTTCAGCGGACATGTGCCCAGGCGAGGTCCGCCCGAGGCCGTCGACCCGGGGACCTTCGCCGTCTCCGCGGGCGGAAGGCAATGGTCCCGCCGTGCCCCGGCGCGGAGTGTTCGATGCTGTACCGGCCGCGTGGAACGTGGCCGTCGCGCGCACCCGTCATACCCGCTGCTGGAGTCCAGGCCGGGGGCGTCTCCCGGAGGGGTTCGGGTGGTTCGGGCGCGACGAAGTCGTAGCTGTGCCCGGTGGGTGCGACGGTCTTGACGGCTTGGCGGCCGTTGCTCTCGGTCGTGGACTGCGTCCACCCTGGCGCCTGCTTGGCGTGGTTACAGCGCACGCACAGCCCTTGCCCGTTGTCGAGGCTGGTCGGTCCACCTTCGGAGTGCGGAGTGACGTGGTCGATGTGCCGAAGCCGGGCGTCGCACCACGGGGTGGCACAGAGGCCCTGCTCCCGGGCACGCAGCAGATCGGCCAGGCCCTGGGGGTGGAACCTCGCCCTCGACGTCGAGGCCACCAGCCGCCCGCCGGGCGCGACGTAGATCGTGCGCAGCCACGCCGCGTCGGCGTCGATGCCGTGCGCGACCAGGTTCCTCGCCACCGGCCCAGGGACGACACCCGCGCCCGCGGGCATGCCCTCGATGACAACGCCCGGGCGGTCGCCGTCGGCGAGCAGGGTCTGGTCGGAGACCAGGAGGTTGATCGTGACCGGGACGTCGTCGGCACGGCCCGGCTCGCGGCCGGTGAGGCGCTCGACCAACGTGTCGGCCATGAGCTGTCCGGTGCCGCGCTCGTCGCCCGCGGCCCTGACTGCCTCCGCGTGCTTCTTGAGCTGGGCGTAGGCCTGCACACCCTGCTGCATCGGCACCAGGGCGGTCAGGTACACCATCAGGTCCGGCGCCGGCCGCACCGAGACGCACCGCTGCGCGACGGCCTTCGCCCTGCGCTTCACGCACGCCTGCACGTCCAGCTCTGCGGCGAGCTCCTTCACCCGCGCGATCAGCCGTCGGGTGCCGGTTCGCGCCAGCGTCGGCAGGTTCGCCGGCCCGCAGACCTGCTCGTCGATCTGGGCGCGGTGCTCCGCCGTCAGGTGCGAGGTCTCCCGGACCAGGAGCGTCGCCCGCCACTGCGACAGGATGCCGATGCGGAGGGCGTGGAACGTGTGCGGCATGCCGGTCAGCCACACGCGGGCGGTGCTCAGGAACGCCGAGCCTGCGTGTGGGCTCTGCTGCATCGCCGCCCCTACCTGGTTCGGCACGGCGCGGCCTCGCCGGTCGGCACGTGTCCCTCGTTCGGCCTCGGCCGCCTTCGTCGACTCTCCAGCGCCACGGCCAGCCGTGCCTGAGCGGCGGTCGCGGTGTTCTTGAGGGCCTCGAGCTCGCCGAGCAGGTCGACCCAGCCCGCCGTGTCGGATGCGCCTGGAAGGATCATGCCCGCCAGGCGCTCACGCATCGCCCGGACGTCCGGCGGTCGGAGCGCGGCGCCGTCCACGCCGAACGACGACGACGCAGGTGGGCCGTCGGGCGTTCGGGGTGTGGGATCACTTGTGCGCGTCATGGGATCAAGATATCCGACAAGTGTTCGATATGCGTGTCGAGCGGCGGCCATCTGCTGACGGCAGAACCCGGTGTCAGGTTCTGGCCGACGCCCTCGCCGGATAACGGAAAAAGACCCTCTGACTCAGCATTTCTGCTGGTCAGAGGGTCTCTCACATGGTCGGGGTGACAGGATTTGAACCTGCGACCTCTTCGTCCCGAACGAAGCGCGCTACCAAGCTGCGCCACACCCCGATTGAGTCCACCGCACGACAGGCACGAAGCCTTTCCGCGGGAGCCTGCTCAGAATAGCCGACGCAGGGCCCGGAACGGAAACCGAATCCGAAGTGGGTCCGATCACGCCCGTTCCGGGCCGCTGCGGAAGCGCTAGACCAGCTCGACGACGAGCTCTACCTCGACCGGCGAGTCCAGCGGAAGCACTGCGACGCCCACGGCGGAGCGGGCGTGCACACCGGCGTCGCCGAAGATCTCGCCGAGCACCGAGCTGGCGCCGTTGATGACCGCGGGCTGACCGGTGAACGACGGGTCGCTCGCGACGAACCCGACGACCTTCACGATCCGTGCGATCGCGTCGAGCGAGCCCGTGACCGACCGGACCGCGGCGAGCGCGTTGAGCGCACAGGTGCGCGCGTAGGCCGCGGCGTCGTCCGCGGAGACCAGACCATCGCCCTCGCCGACCTTGCCCGTCGCGGGCAGGCTGCCCTCGACGAAGGGCAGCTGGCCGGACGTGTAGATGTAGTTGCCGGTCCGCACCGCCGGGACGTACGCAGCCACCGGAGCCGCTACCTCGGGGAGCGTGATGCCCAGCTCGGCGAGGCGCTTCTCAAAGCTCATGCGTCACCGCCGGGCCGCTTCAGGTAGGCGACGAGACCGGTGCCGTCAGGTCCGGGGACCACCTGCACGAGCTCCCAGCCGTCCGAGCCCCACTGGTCGAGGATCGCCTTGGTGTTGTGAATGAGGAGGGGGATCGTCGCGTACTCCCACTTCGTTGCCATGGCGACGATGCTAGCCCGCGAACGGCAGCGGCGATTCCCTACGAGACCTGCACACGGGCGAGTCCGGTTTGGGCGCGCCTTGTCAGGGACACCCCGTAACCTGGGCCCATGGCCATGGCGAACCCTCGCGAGCCGCGCCGGATCACCCGAACCATCCCCGCCGCGCAGCTCATCGGACTTCTTCTCGCATTCGTGCTCACCGCAAGCGCTGGTGGCGTGATCGCGGCCGGGCTCGTCATCCCGCTGGCGTCCGGCGTGAACACCGCCGTCGACACCGGCGTGCAGGTGTTCGAGGAGGTGCCCGCCGAGCTGGTCCCGGGGCCGCTGTCGGAGCAGTCCCAGATCTACGCGAGCGACGGCAAGACGAAGCTGGCGACGTTCTACGTGCAGAATCGCATCGTCGTGCCGCTCGACAAGGTGTCGGAGCACATGAAGAACGCCGTGATCGCGATTGAGGATGAGCGCTTCTACACGCACGGCGGCGTGGACCCCGAGGGCATCTCGCGCGCTGCGCTGCAGAACTTCGGTGGCGGTGACACCCAGGGCGCGTCGACCCTCACCCAGCAGTACGTGAAGAACGTCCTGATCGAGGAAGCCGACCGGTCGGGCGACCCCTTCGGCATCCTGGAGGCTCGCGAGGACTCGCTGACACGAAAGCTTCGCGAGGCGAAGCTGGCGATCGCACTCGAGAAGGAGATGTCCAAGGACGAGATCCTGCAGGGCTACCTCAACATCGCGCAGTTCGGCACAAAGGTCTACGGCGTCGAGACGGCCTCGCGGCACTACTTCAACAAGTCCGCGAAGGACCTGTCCATCGTCGAGGCAGCCACGATCGCCGGGATCACCAAGGCGCCCGGCCAGTTCGACCCGGTGGCCAACCCGGAGGATGCGATGGTCCGTCGTGACCTCGTGATCGGCAAGATGTGGCAGCTCGGCTACATCACCACGGAGGAACGCGACGAAGCGCTGGCGACAAAGCTGTCGGACACGCTCGATGTCCAGCGCATCGACGTCGGCTGCGACGCAGCAGGGGGCGCCGCGTTCTTCTGCGACTACGTGATCAAGGAGATCATGGCCAGCCCGGAGTTCGGGAAGACCAGGCGCGACCGGTATGACCTCCTGTACCGCGGTGGTCTCAGGATCAAGACGACGATGGACGTCAAGATGCAGAGGGCCGCTCAGAAGACCATTGTCGAGGCGGTCCCGGGGGACAACGCCAGCCAGCTCGAGGCTGCCATCACGTCGGTCGAGCCAGGCACCGGGCAGATCAAGTCGATGGCGCAGAACATCCCGTACAGTGCGAGAGCGGACACGCCGGGCACGACCGCGCAGAACTACTCGGCCGACTACCTGCACGGGAACTCGCGGGGGTTCCAAGTGGGCTCCAACTTCAAGCCGTTCGTCCTCGCCGAGTGGCTGCGCAGCGGGAAGACCCTGCAGGACCGTGTGAATGCGAACAATTTCTCGGCCAACGAGACAAGTTTCCAGGCCTCGGGTTGCGTCCATGCATTCACGAACCAGCCCTGGCCTGTGTCGAACGTCGACGGGGCTGCCAGCGGGAACGTGAGCGTGCTCCAGGGCACCTTCCAATCACTGAACACGGTCTACGCCCGGATGTCGCAGCAGCTCGACCTCTGCAACGTGCAGAAGACGGCATGGGACGCCGGATTCCGGCCGACGACGTCCGGTTTGACGCACGAGGGCGTGGGTAAATTCCGGACGATCGACAACCCCGAGCAGCGTGACATCGACGTGCTCGCGTCGATGACGCTCGGGACGCAGGCCTCGACACCGATCAACCAGGCATCGGCGTACGCCACGTTCGCTTCCGGCGGTATCTACTGCGACCCGGTCGCGATCCTCGAGGTCAAGGACACCGACGGCAAGAAACTGAAGGTGCCCTCCGCAGACTGCAAGCGGACGCTCGAGCCCAATGTCGCCAATACCGTCGCCTATGCGATGACAAAGGTCTTCCAGACGAGCCCGTGGGGCACGGCGTGGAAGTTGAGCCCTGGCCTTGCGGACGGGCGCCCCGTCGCGGGCAAGACCGGCACGACGAACTCCGCCATGCAGAGCTGGTTCACCGGGTACACGCCAAACCTCTCCACCTCGGTCTGGGTGGGTGAGGCCAGCGGCAATGTCCCGCACATGAGCGTGTTCCTGCCGGCGCAGACCTGGTACGACAGTTCCCCCGAGGCCGACGCGCTGTACGGTGGCACGGTCGCCGCGCCGACGTGGCGTCGCTACATGGACCAAGCGGTCGCTGAATTGCCCGTCAAGAACTTCCCCACGCCCGACCCCAAGCTCGTCGGCAAGGCTCCGGCTCCGCCGAAGCGGGAGAGCAACGACAACGAGCAGGGTGACTCGAACGGCGGCTCCGGCGACGAGGGCGGCTCGGAGGGCGGCGGCTCGGGAGACACCGGTGGCGGCGGTGACGCCGGTGACGGGGGCGGCCCTGGCAACGGGAACGGCAACGGGGACGACTGATCTCTATGGGAACGCTGGGTAACGTCGGCAAGGCGCTCGGGATCGTCGGGGGCGTCGTGGTCGCCGGGATCGCGTATGCGCACGTGGAGACGAAGCTCTTCCGCGTGCGCCGGGTGACCGTGCCCCTGCTGCCCCCGGGCCAACGGCCGATCCGGGTACTGCACGTCTCCGACCTGCACCTGACGCCGAGCCAGCGGACCAAGCAGGCCTGGGTCCGCTCGCTGGCCGCGCTCGAGCCTGACCTGGTGATCAACACCGGTGACAACTTCGGGCACACGCAGGCGCTGGCCCCGCTGCTCGACGTCTTCGGCCAGCTCATGGACGTGCCCGGTGCGTTCGTGATGGGCTCGAACGACTACCACGCGCCGTCGTTCAAGAATCCGGCGCGGTACCTGCTGCCCGATGCTCGCGTCCAGGGCGCGGAGAAGGTCCCGCTGCCCACGGAGTCGCTCACCAAGGCGTTCACCGAGGCCGGCTGGGTGGACCTGAACAACAGCCGAGGCCTGGTGGAGCTGCGCGACGGTCGCACCGTCGGGCTGGTCGGCATGGACGACCCGCACCTCGACCGCGACGTCATGCCGGAGCCGGGCCGCGTGCCCGGTGAGGAGGACGCGGTGCTGCGCCTCGGCGTCGTGCACGCGCCGTACAAGCGCGTGCTGAACCAGCTCAAGGCCGACGGCGTCGACGCGATCATCGCCGGTCACACGCACGGCGGGCAGCTCTGCCTGCCGTTCTACGGCGCGCTCGTGACGAACTGCGACCTCGACCGTACGCGGGCGTCCGGCCTGCACGGCTGGCCCGGCCCGCGGCCTGACCGCGAGGGCGGTGAGAGCTCGACGTGGCTGCACGTCTCCGCGGGCGCGGGCACCTCGCCCTACGCGCAGGTCCGGTTCGCCTGCCGCCCGGAGGCGACACTTATCGCTTTGGTGGCGCGGTTCTCGTGAGCCGCACCACCAAAGTGATCACTTCTGTTCGTCCGTCGGACGAGATCAGGGCCTGAAACGCTCAACGGCCTTTTATTCCCGGAGAGCGTTGCAGTGAGAAATAGTTAGCGCACACGGCCGCACCCACCACCATATCTGTGGTGCAAAATGTTGCGAGCCGATTCGATCCCGTAGATTCCGTCTTGCTTGATGCCTTCGTCACCTTGAGCGCGCCAGAGCGCGTCCTCCGTACGCCATCCGAATTTACCATCTGTTGTGAGATTTTCGCCGTAACACCGGTTGAGGGACTTTTGCAGGTGTTCGGCGCTGAGGCTGTAGCTGGAGCCAGTGTGGCCATTCCACATCGCGCAGTTGAGCGAACCGGATATCGAGTCCGTTACCGGGGCCCAGACAGAACCACCGTTTCTCGACGGTGTTGTAATCGCCTCCACTGTGCTGCAAATGGAAACAGCTGAGGCACTCGGAGCGGAGACCACCTGCATCACCTGGAAACCGCTGAAGAGTATCGCCAGCGCTGTGAGCATGCTGATTCGTTGAAGCCAGTTAGTAGACTCGAAATAGGTGCCGGATTGTGCGAATCTCTGCATGATAGGCATTTCCTGTTCCGCGAATGGTAGTGTTTGCGTGAAGGGCTGGAAATTGTTCCGCGAATTACGGGTGGTTTCCAACTTCTGTTAGGCTGCCGAGGTTCGTGCATTAATTCAAGGCCTTGGCACTAGTTTTCGCATTTTGTGAAACTTTCGCGCGATGACTTGCTTCGCGCACGGATCTGCGGCCAGCGCTCAATGCAAAGGAGTGGCCACTAGGTTTCCGCGCGGACTACCTCTGGGCTCTTGGACCGCAGGATCCTGAGGGGGACAGCCGGGTCGAACGTCATCGAGCTGGGCCTTCTGGGTTCATTGGCGGTGATGCGCCCGCGTGGGTGTCCGTCCCAACATGCAGCCAGGGATGGTGATCGCGGTGATGCGACGCCATCAGCGCACGGTCAGGTGCATGCCACTCACTCCAGCAACTTGCCCCCGGTCTCGCTTGCGCCCTCCAGCCGGTCATCACGGCGTTGACCACGTCCTGCGGTACGGACTAACCCAGTGTGTTCAACAAGGTAAGCCCAAGATGCCGAGCGCCGAGTGTTCCAGACCGGCAGGGCTGGCGCGATCTATGTTAGGCGATGCTCGGGTGCAGGGCCTCTGTGTGTCGTGTGAGCTGTGATTGCCATTATGGCGGCCTCTGCAGCGACGATCGTCTCCGCATGCCTGCGAACCTCCTCGCCGAGATCGGTCAGAATGAAAACGCCATGCGCGCGTGTGAAGAGCGCAGCACCGACACGAGCTTCGATCGCGCCGACGTGAGTGCTGATGGTGCTCAGCGCGCGATGCGTCGCGGCCGCAGCTGCGGTGGTGGTGCCGTGCTCACACAGGGCGAGGAATGAGTGAATCCGAGGTTCGGTCAGCACGCCGCCTCCAGGCGAGGTTCGGTCCGCACGCAGCCTCCAGGCAATGGCCTCGCAATGAATCCGCAAGGGCTGTTCGACAAGACTCCGAGGCTTGCGCAGTCCACCCGACTCTCGCAAGGCCGTGCGTGGGTGAAATCTTGCCGAAGGGCTTGCGCTGGAACGGCTGAGAGCGGAGGTCAGTCCTTGATACATCGATGGCGGTTATTTCACGGCTCGTGAAGTTAGCCAGGAGGTTGCAGGGAATCCTTCCGTCGGTGGCTGGGGATGCGTAGTGTCACGGCGACCCGTGTCGTCTCTCCCAGGTGGTGCTGCCGTGCGCGTTCCAGGAACATCGACGATCCGACCCCGTCCACGGGCGACGGTTCAAGCGGGCCGCCTGGGCGCTACTGCGGCAGGACTGGCACTGGCCGGCGCACTTGTGTGTGCCGGTCTAGTACCGGCCCAAGCTGGTGATGAACAAGATCCCTTGGACGTGGCGCCAAAGGTCACCGCACAGTCGGAGCAAGGCCGCCCGTCTGCCGTGCCCGAGCGAGACCGCGCCGAGGTGCTTCCGGAGAACTGGAAGACGTCGGGCGATGTCGCGTGGGCAACCGTGGGAGATGCGAACGGCTTCCACGTCCTCACGGCAACGGCCGAGTCGGGCTATTCGTGGGGTGTCACGGCCACGTTGGTCGAGGCAGGTTACGAGGCAGACGAATGGATCGGCAACGCGTGCGTGACATCATCCGGTCGGTACGCGGTAGTCGTGTACGCGCCACGGATGTTTGTCAACAAGCCCGATCTGTTTGACCGAGGCGCCTTGAGCGCCGTGGTCGATCTCAAGTCCGGTGCGGTGACCAAGCTCTCGGTGACGGCATCCCTTGCCTACTTCAACCCCGGTTGTGGTGCGGCCGACCTGGCGGTGATCAGTGCGGCACGTGCAGACGATGATCAGGGTGACACCCGACTGGTCACGGTGAATGCGGCCAGCGGACGACTGGGCAGAGCTGTTGAGCTCCGGGGCCAGGTGACATCGGCAGTCCCCGTGTCGAGTGTGGAGTACGTCGCGGCGACCGGCCGGTTGATCTCCAGAATCGAGGCGGACGGACAGATCGTTCCGGTGGCTAAGGCCGATTCGGTGCCGTCTTCCCTGGCTCTGGACGCCGACGGCGGCGTCGTCTACCTGGACACGGTCACCTCCGACCCGGACATGGGCGCCAGTCCCTCCGGTCCGGCCGGGGCCGACGCTGCGCGGGAGGAAGACGAGGTTGCGACGCTTCGTCTAGACCGCAGTCAGTGGGGTGCGACGCCGGACAAGCGCAACCTTCAAATACCAACCCAGCTTGCTCGGGGCGACGCGAGCGAGTTCGGGCTGGTTTCGGCTCCGGGTGGCAAGGTAGCGATCATTGGTGAGGCGGACGTCAGCGAAAGGCTCCCGTCCGGGCTGACGCACCTCCCGGCTCTTCAACCTAGTACCCAGACCAGAGTCTCCACGAACGGGGAAGCTGTCGTCGACGGGGTGGGCTGGGACAGCGACGTCAAGGTCGCGGACCCAACCGTGCCACGCTCGGCTCGACTGATGCTGCACGTCCCGGAGGCCTCGTCGTCCATCGAACTCGGCGTCAGCCTCGCGACTGGACACGACCTGGCCAGCGATGCTGCAGCGGATGCTGGCACTCAGAACCTCTCGCCGGCACTGGAGGGAATCGCTGTTACCGCCATGGTTTCTACGGACCTGGCCGACGGCGAGAGCGAGCGGGCGTGCGGCGTGACGCGCGGTGATCCGCAACTGCAGGCGATGCAACCGCGCCCACGGCAGGTGGAGTGGGCTGTTGACCAGCTGGTGCAGGGAACGTTGGACAGGGCGTACTACCCCGAAGGCCGGGATGGGTGGCGGATTCGCGCCGGGTCATTCGGTGCTTCGCCGGGCGCCGTGTTCCCGCTGCCTGAGCTCGCCGGGCCGCGCACCGTGGCGGACATCCCGCCGCAGATCATTCTCGGCATCGCCATGAGCGAGTCGAACATGCAGCAGGCCACGAGATCTTCGGTACCGGGCGTGACCGGGAACCCGCTGATTGGGAACTACTGGGGCGTCACCGACGGCTGGGACATCGATTTCACCGAGGCGGACTGCGGCTACGGCATCATGCAGGTCACCGACGGCATGGAAGTCAATGAGCGCCCCCAAGAAGACCAGAACAAGATCGCCGTGGACTATGTTTTCAATATTCAGGCGGGGGTGCAGATCCTCGTGGAGAAGTGGAACCAGACGTACAACGCGGGGGCCCGGCTGCACGATGGTGACGCCACCAGGGTGGAGGACTGGTTTTACGCCCTCTGGGCGTACAACAGCGGCTGGTACCCGCGGTCGGATGCGGACATCAACAACGGAGCCTGGGGGGTAGGCTGGCATAACAACCCAGCAAACCCCAAATATCCGCCATATCGTCTTCCATTCTTGAACAACAACCACTTTGACGATGGCAGAACTCCCAATCTTTGGCCGTATCCGGAGCGGACGCTGGGGTTTGCGGCATGGTCGAGCGAGCTCATCGACGGAGTCGGCACGACCGCTATTGGATTCCGGCCGGCCAGGTGGACCTTGAACGAGCATCGAGAGACCATCAAGCCGTGGATCGAGCTCTTCTGCGACGAGAGCAATCGATGCGACAAGGACAGGGTCGGAGATGTGTACACGGGACCTGACGCGCCTGAGGTCCCGGGGCCGTGCTATAGCCAGTCTCAGACAGCCGGGTACGATTTTCGATGCTGGTATCACGAGCCGGCTTCCTGGAAGGAATACTGCTCCCCAGGGACCGGTACCGCGTCTCCCACGTGTGGTGAAGGCTTTAGCCGCTTTCCGCGTCAGTGGACCGGCGACGAGGATCCCTATCAGGACGGTGTCCAGCAAAACCCTCACAGCGTGTTCTATGACGAGGAGGAGAACCAGCGCTCGTATGCGCCCAACTGTTCAATCGCAGCCTCGTCCACGACGAACAGTGCTCCGCCGAACTCATGGATCGTGGATGACGTGCCACACGGCATCCCTTCGGTGAAGAAATGCGCCCGCTCGTCCAGCGGCGGGACCTTCACTTGGCGACTCGCCCAAGCAGCCAATGGAACCTTCCCGCCTAAGAGAGACATCCACCAGGTCGGCGCCGGATGGCAGGGACACTTCTTCTTCAGCCATACCCGAACCGGTGAGGCGGGCGGGACCGGAGATCAGCTTCGCGCTGCAGGGACCTGGAGACTCGGTCGGTCTCACAACGGCTGGATGCGCATAGCAGTCCATCTACCCGACCACGGAGCCCACACTCAGCAAGCCCGCTACAACATTGATCTCAACGGAGACGGCACCGCGGACCGGCACCGGTACATCAACCAGCGGCGCATGGCTAACAACTGGGTGTCTCTCGGTTCGTATCGTGTCGATGGAGTCCCTAGCGTCACGCTCAGCAACATCACGGAGGACGGCGAGGGCACGCAGGACGTGGCTTGGGATGCGGTCGCCTTCCAGCCACTCGACCAGGAGCCGGTTAAGGTCGCGGTGCTGGGCGACTCCTTCAGTTCGGGTGAGGGAACAGGATTCGCAGCCGAGTCGGGGGCTGCGGGGTACTACGCCGAGACGAATGTCGGTGGTGACCTGGAAGGGACCAATGAGAGCGACTGGCAGAATTCCTGCCGCCGGAGCCCGGACGCGTGGGCACGCAAGTTGACCGTTCCCGGCACCTCGGGCACGGTCGGCTCATTGGTCGACAGATGGAGTTCGGAGGTCGAGTTCGGGTTCGTTGCTTGTTCGGGCGCGCAGACCAAGGATCTGCTGAATGTTCCGTGGGGTGATGGAGTCGGTTCGCAGTACGGAGAAGTCCGACAAGCTCGCGCCGGGGTGCTGGACGATGAGACCGATCTTGTTCTCCTGACGATCGGCGGGAACGACGGCGACTTGTTCAGCGCCATCGTCACGGACTGCATCCAGTTCCCCGCATGTCAGACCCGGCCGCCGCTCGACACTGCCTATGACCAGGTCGACGATAATACTCTCCCGGCAATCGAGAATGTTATGGGTGTGATTCAGAGGAGAGCACCAAACGCCAAGATTGTGGTTGGAACGTACCCTGAGCTATTTAGCTATGATCCAGATGTCATCGAGCTGTGCTGGGTAGAACCCGGCGAGGCCTCCCACATTCTGGCTCTTCAGGCGTACTTCAGCGGTCAGCTTGAGACTCTGCTCACCAGGCTCTACCACGATGGGCTGGACGTTTCGATGGCCTATGCGGAACTAGAGTTCCGGGGGCACGACACCTGTGTCCTTGACGCGGGCGGTGACAACTGGATCAATCCGCCACTTCTGACCGCTACCGATGCTCAGGGATCGGGGGATAGCCAAGATATGGTAAGCCGCGCATCCATCCATCCGAACGATCGGGGCACAGATGCTTACGCGAGAGCATTTAATCGAGGGCTGCGGGAGGTATGGCCGCAGATTCCACTTGCGGAACGCCACTGATCTGCGAGCGGGAACCGGGACTGGGCAATGCACCGACGTCGCACGCTAGTTGTCGTGGTGGGGGCTGGCTGCCTCCTGATCGTGGTGGGCGTGGCTTGGGCGTTGATATCTGAGGCCTTGGGCGACGCGCTCAGGGGGTCGGCGACAGATCCAGACGAGCGTCAGAGTTCTGCGCTGTCCAGGTACCAGACAGACCTGAAGACGGCTGGTGCAGACGGATCTTTCACCGAGGCGGAGGTGACTGCCAGCGTCGGAGAGTACTGGCAGGGCTCCGTGACAGCTGAAGAGCTGAGGATCGTTGTGCACGTCCCGGGTGAGTCGACCTCACCGCAGTGCTTCGAGCTTCGAGCAACTGTCACACCGGGTGGCGTCGATGTGACCCGATCTTCTCTCGATGACGGTTGCAT